>SIAG01000040.1 GCA_009691925.1 Planctomycetaceae bacterium | reverse complement strand
CGCGACATGCTCGTCATCGATGAGCACACCGGCACGCAGTGGGATGCCCCCGCGCACTTCGTTCCGCCCCCTGACTCTGGCCTCCCCGGCGCTGGGCCGATGGGCCTCTTAACCGGCGAGAAGGTGCCCGCTTGGCAGTTCTGCGGCGAGGCCTGTGTGATCGACGTCCGCCAGGGGCGCGACAGTGCCGAGAAGGGATCGAGCGTCCTGGTCGGCCCGGAAGTGGTGCGTCAGTGGGAGATGACGCACAGGCGTCTCGGCCCGGGCGATGTCGTCCTCTTTCGCAGCGACTACACCGACGATTTCTACAAGCCGTTTCCGGAAGGGGAGCGGTTCGTGGCGGCGGCGCTGAAAAAGGAAGCGCCAGGCTGGCCCGCGCCGACGGCCGCCACGATGGACTATCTCGGCGACCGGGGCGTGATGACGCTCGGTCTCGATGGCGCGAGCATGGGGCCGCTGCCAAACCTCGCCGTGGCGACCCACCAGGCCGGCGGCAAGCGCGGGATGGTGTGGGTGGAGTGCGCCACAAATCTCGGGAGCCTGCCGACAACCGGGGCATTCTTCGCCCTCCTTCCCGCCAAGCATGCCGGGGGGTCAGGGGGCGAGTGCCGCTGTGTGGCGATCACCGAGCCGAAGCTCGCCGCCGAGTTGATCGCCCGGGCGCGGGCCCGGCGGGTGGTCGATCTCTCCGTGACGCTCGACGAAGATCTCCCGGTGGTCTGGCCGGGGCGCGGGCCGGGGGAGGAAGGGGGGCGCTACGTGAGCAAGGTGCTGAATAAGTTCGGCGCCGCCCGCGGCCCGTTCTTTGCGCTTACCCACCTCTTCGACAGCATGGCCGGCACGCATCTCGTTCTTCCGTCGTTTTCCTTGCCCGCCAACCGGGCCGAGCTCGAGGGGGCGGAGCCGGCGATCCAGGCACGGATCGCGGCCCATGAGGCCCGCTACGGAGCGCTCCCCGCGGCGACGGTGCGGACGGAGTCGGCGGAGCTTTCGCAGCTGATGGGGCCGGCGCATGTCGTTGATGTCCGCGGAATGCGCGGTGCGGGGGGCTTCGACACCAACAAGCCAGCCGGTCCGGTGATCAACCGGGCGTTTCTCGAGGAGCATGAGGCGACGCGGCCGTTTCTTCCCGGCGAGGTGGTGGTCTTCTGGTCGGGCTATTCCGACGACCGCCTTCGGCCGCTGCCGGCCAGTCCGGAGAAAGATGGGATGTTCGTAGCGCCGCTGGCTGGTGAGGCGGAAGGCTGGCCGCAGCCGACGCCGGAGGCGATTGGCTGGCTCGCGACGCGCGGGATCCGCTGCCTCGGCACCGATGGGCCGACGCTCGGTGGCGTCGATGCTGCACAGTCGCAGTCGATCGACTGGGCGGCGGCCACCGCGGAGATGGCCGTCATCGAGTATCTGACGAACGTCGCGGCGATCGCCGACCACGACGCCTTCTTCATGTTCGCGCCGGTGAAGATCGCCGGCACGCGTGGCGGCTACGGCCGGGCGATCGCCCTGATTGGTGACTGATTCCCGGTGACTGATTCCCGGCGACTGATGCTCCCGCCACGTCTTGCCCCCAGCCCCCCCGACTCACCCCTGACTCATCCCTGAAGCCCGCCCGCCCACCCACCAACCCCCGGAGAAGCCCCGATGCGGATCGTCCGCTTTGCGACCAAAGGCCACGAGCACCTCGGCAACGAACATGGCGACGGCCGTGTCACGCTCCTCGAGGGGGATCTGTTCGGCGAGCTCGTCGACACCGGCGCGGTCGTCCGGGTGGAGAAGCGGTTGGCGCCCCTCGAGCCGCGCGACATCCTCTGCATCGGCCTCAATTACCGCCGCCATGCCGAGGAAGGGAAGCAGGCGATTCCCAGCCATCCGGTGCTGTTCATGAAGAACTCGGGCACGGTCCAGAACCCGGGCGACCCGATCGTCCTGCCCCGCCGGCTCGACAGCCGCGAGGTCGATTACGAATGCGAACTGGCCGTCGTCATCGGCAAGACCTGCCACAACGTCAAGCGTGAACAAGCCCTCGAGCATGTCCTCGGCTACACCTGCGCCAACGACGTCAGTGCCCGCGACTGGCAGCGGCAGGGAGGGGGAGGGCAGTGGTGCCGTGGCAAGACGTTCGCCACCTTCTGCCCGCTCGGGCCGGTCCTCGCGACGCGCGACGAGATCGCCAATCCCAACGCCCTCAAGATCCGCACCGTTCTCAACGGCCGTGTCATGCAGGACTGGAGCACCGACGACATGATCTTCGACGTGCCGACGCTGATCGAGTTTCTCTCGGCCTCGAGCGTGCTCCGGCCGGGGACGGTGATCCTTACCGGCACGCCCCACGGCGTTGGCTTCGCCCACACGCCGCCGGTCTTCCTGCGGGGCGGCGATTCGGTGTCGATCGAGATTGAGGGGATCGGCACGCTCACCAATCCCGTCGCCGAGGAGCAGGCGGAGTGGCTCACGGGGGTGTGAGGAAAAAAGAGAAAAGGTGAGGAAAAAGGTGGCAGCCACCATTTTCCCTCATTTTCCCTGGGCGGACGATGTGCGGCGAACAACAAGCGGGAAAACGGTGGCAGCCACCGTTTCCCCCGTTGGATACAGCGGAGGAGGCGGAATGGACGCGTCGGGCGACAAGACGGCGATCGGGAAGCGCACGCTCGCGAAAATCGCCTGGCGGCTCGTGCCGTTTCTGGCGCTGCTGTATGTCTTCAACATCATCGACCGATCAAACGTCGGCTTCGCGCGGCTGAAGATGACCGGAGACCTGTCGATCTCCGATGCCGTCATCGACCTCGGCTACGGCCTCTTCTACGTCGGCTATCTCCTCTTCGAGGTGCCGAGCAATCTGTTGCTGCGTCGCTTCGGGGCCCGGGCCTGGATCGCCCGGATCATGGTGACCTGGGGGTTTGTGTCGATGCTCACGGCCTTCGTCACCGGCCCGTGGAGCTACTACGGCGCCCGGATCCTTCTCGGCGTGGCGGAGGCAGGCTTCTTCCCCGGGATCATCTACTATCTGACGGCCTGGTTCCCGGCGGCCCAGCGCGCCCGCGTCGTGGCCGGCTTCATGCTCGCGATCCCGCTCTCGGGAATCCTCGGCAATCCCGTTTCCGGGGCGATCATGGATGGCTTCCAGGGGACGGGGGGCTTGGCCGGTTGGCAGTGGCTCTTTGTTCTCGAAGGGATTCCGGCGATCCTGCTCGGCTTCTCCGTCCTCTGGTACCTCCCCGACAGTCCGCGTGATGCCCGCTGGCTCGCTGCCGACGAGTGCGACTGGCTCGAAGGGGAATTGGCCGCGGAAGACACGACGCGTCAGCGTGTCGGCGGTCACGACAAACTCGGGGCGCTCGCCGACCCGCGTGTTTGGCTACTTATCGCCCTCTACTTCAGTGTGGCCGTCGGCACGAATGCCACCGGCGCGTATCTCCCCAAGCTCGTCAAAGATTCGTTCGAGCCGATTCTGGCCGCATCCGACGGGGTGGTGCCGGGGTTCGTCGGGAGTCTGCCGGACCCCATCCGCCGCCTCGTGGAGCCGATGTTTGCCGGCAAGGGGGTGTACTGGAAGATCGGGCTCCTGACGACGCTGCCGAGCATTCTCTCGGTGATCGCGATGGTGTTCGTCAGTCTGATCTCCGACCGCACCCGGTCGCGGTCGACGCTCATCGCCGGGGCACTCACTGCCGCGACCGTCGGCTGGTACTTTGCCTGGCAGGGGGGGGATCCGTGGACGAAGCTGGCGGGGTTGTGCGTGGCCCAGGCAGGAATGATGGCGGTGCTGCCGGTCTTCTGGGCGCTGCCGCCGTTGTTCCTCGGCGGCGCCGCCGCCGCGGCGGGGATCGCGCTGATCAATTCCGTGGCCAACATCGGCGGTGCCATCGCCCCGTCGTTCGTCGGCAAGTTCGGCATCGGGCCGGTCGTGGCGGTGATGCTGTGGGGCGTCGCGATGGCGCTGATCGTGTGGCGCTCGCTCGAATGGCCAGCTATCAGGGCAAGAAAGAACTTGGAGCACAACCCTCGTGGCTGACGGCCTGTTTGATCTCGAAGGCAAAGTGGCGGTGGTGTCGGGGGCCGCCAGCGGCCTGGGGCGGGCCAGTGCGATGGCGCTGGCTGCCCATGGGGCGACCGTTGTGATGCTCGATCGCGACGCCGCCGGCATGCTGCGGACTGGCGAGGCGATCGCCGCCGGCGGGGGCACGGCCTTCGCCCGCGAGCATGATGTCTCGAGCCCCAAAGCCGCCGAGGAGCTTTTCACGTGGCTCGATGGCGAGCTTGGCCGGATCGATTTTCTCGCCAACATCGCCGGCGAAGGGATCCTCGCCGACCCCCGCGAGCTTTCGGTGGAGCAACTGCGGCAGGTGCTTGAGAACCTCGTCGTGGGGCGGTTCGCCCTCTGCCAGCACGCCGGGCGACGGATGCTCGCCGCCGGAAGCGGCTCGATTGTGAATACAGGGTCGCTGGCGAGCATGACGGCCCTCGGCCGCGGCCACATCGCCTACAGCATGGCGATGGGGGCTGTGGTGCAGATGACGCGAGAGCTGTCCACCGAATGGGCCGGCGGTGGGGTGCGAGTGAATGCGATCCTCCCGGCGCAGGTCCGCAATCCTTCGCTGGAGAAGCGGATTGCCGCCGATCCGGCGATCGAGCAGAAATGGCTGTCGGGGATCCCCGCCGGCCGGCTCGGCCGCCCCGACGACATTCAGGGTCTGATCGTGTTTCTCGCTTCCGATTCCAGTGCCTGGATCACCGGGGCCCTGATCCCGATGGATGGGGGCAACATGGCGATGAACGCCGGCGGCAGCCGCGGTTTTTCATCGCCGACGTCCTGACGGCACGTCTGCTCCGGTTCCCTGCTTCCTCTTGTCCGCCTCCTTTTGTCTGGCCACCTGATGACGACTTCTGCCGCTGCCTCTGATATCGACATCCTCCTCGACCGCTTTCGGGCGATGCTCGTCATCCGTCTCACCGAAGAGGAGCTCGCCCGCAGCCACACGCGCGGGCTCGTCCATGGCGCCTGCCACACGTATGTCGGCCAGGAGGCGGTGGCCGTCGGCGTCTGTGGGCATCTCTCCAAAAGCGACACGATCTTCAGCACCCACCGTGGCCATGGCCATGCCCTTGCCAAGGGCATGCCCCCTGCCGACCTCTGCGCCGAGCTGTTTGGCCGCGCGGCTGGCTGCTCGCGTGGCCGCGGTGGCTCGATGCACCTGTTTGCCCCCGAGATCGGGATGATGGGAACCAGCGGCATCGTCGGCCCCTGCATCCTCCAGGCCTGCGGTGCTGGATATGCCGCTAAGCTGCGCCGCGACGGCGCCGTCGCGGTCGCCTTCTTTGGCGACGGCGCCGTCAATAATGCCGCCTTCCACGAGGGGCTCAACATGGCAGCGATCTGGAAGCTGCCGGTGCTCTTCGTCTGCGAAAACAACGGCTTCGCCACCGAAGTCCCCTTCAGCTACTCCAGCGGCATTCCGCAGGTCGGCCGCCGCGCCGCCTCCTACGGCCTCGCTGGCGTGGAGCTGGATGGCAACGATCTCGTCGCCGTCCATGCGGCCGCCCGCGAGGCGGTGGAGCGGGCGCGAGGGGGCGACGGGGCCACGCTCCTCGAATGCCGCACCTACCGCACCCGGGCCCATGCCGAGGGGATGGGCGACTTCACCTACCGCACCCGCGAGGACGTCGACGCCTGGAAACAGAAGTGCCCGATCGCCAGACTGCGGGGCGTTCTTACGCAGCTCGGCGTCCCCGCGGGGGATCTGGCGGCGATCGAGACCGATGTGCAGCGTGTCGTAACCGAAGCGCGGGCCGCGGCCGAGGTAAGCCCGGCGCCTGCGCCGTCCACGGCGCTGGAGGATGTCTATGCGGTCACCGAGCCCGCAGGGCCAGTGCCGCCGCAGGCGTTTGGCGTCAACACCGAGGGCTCGCCGCGGACCTGGGCGCAAGGGACGCTGCAGGCGCTCGACGAGGCGATGGCGGCCGATCCGTTGATTTTCGTGATGGGGGAGGGGATCGGTGTCCGCGGCGGCAACTTCGCCACGACCACCGGGCTGTTTGCCAAATATGGCCCGCAGCGCCTCTGCGACACGCCGATCTGCGAGCGCGGCTTCGTGGGCCTTGCCTGCGGCGCGGCGATGGCTGGCGCTCGCCCAGTCATTGACTTCATGTTTGCCGACTTCGTCCTCGACTCCTTCGGCGAGATCGTCAACCAGATCGCGAAGATGCGCTACATGTCGAGCGGCCGGCTGAAGATGCCGGTGATTCTGCGGGGCTGCATCGGCATCGGCCACTGTGCCGCGACCCATCATTCCGGCAGCTACTACGGGATGGTTGCCCAGGTGCCGGGGCTGCGGGTCGTCGTACCCTCCAATGCCGCCGATGCCAAGGGCCTGTTTACGCACGCTCTCCACGGCAGCGATCCGGTTCTGTTTCTCGAACACCGCGAGCTGATGGGGCATAAGACCCCGGTGCCAGAGGGGCATTACGACATCCCCTTCGGCGTCGCCAACGTCGTCCGCCGCGGCCGGCATCTAACGGTGGTGGCGCTCGCCCGGATGGTGCAACTTGTGGCGAGCGTTTGTGACCAGCTCGCGGCTGAGGGGATCGACGTCGAACTGATCGACCCGCGGACGGTCTCGCCGCTCGACATGGCGACGATCCTCGCCTCGGTGGAGCGCACCGGCCGGCTGCTGGTCGTCGATGAGCCGCCGGCGTCGTGCGGCTTTTCCGCCGAAGTCGCCGCCCGCGTTGCCGATGAGGGGTTTGATTTCCTCGATGCCCCTGTTCGCCGGCTGACCGGAGCGTTCGTGCCGACGCCCTATGCCCCGTCGCTCGAGGCGGTCGTCGTGCCGAATGCCGACGATTGCCTCGCTGCAATCCGGGCGATCGTCGCCGAGTAGGAAGCGCAGGAAAGAACCATGGCTTACGACATCCGCATTCCACGTCTCGGTTGGTCGATGGAGGAGGGGACGTTCGTGCGCTGGTTGAAAGCGCCGGGCGACCGGGTGAAGCCGAGCGAGCCGCTCTTCGAGCTCGAAGGGGAGAAGTCGGTCGAGCCGGTAGAGTCGATCGACGGCGGTGTTCTCCATCTGCCGGCCGGAGCCCCAGGGGAAGGGGCAGTCGTGAAGGTCGGCACGCTCATTGGCTGGCTCCTCGCCGACGGTGAAGCACCGCCAGCCTATGCGCCCGAGGCGACGCCGGCCCCCGCCGCGGCACCGGCCGCAGTGCCAAGCCATCCAACTCCCGCTGCGGCTGCCGCAGCCCCAGCGTCGCTCGCGCCTCCGGCGCCCCGCCCGGTCGGCCCGGTCGGCGGCCCGACGTCGCCTGCGATCCGCCGCCTGGCGCGGGAATTGGGGGTCGATGTGGAGACGGTCGCCGGCTCCGGCCCGGTTGGGCGGATCATGGCCGGCGACGTGTTTCAGGTGGCCGTGGCAAGCGTCGGACAGGGGGCCGCGGGCGCTGCTCACGGCCGCAGGGTTTCCACTCCCCGGGCGCGGGCGACCGCTTCCCGCCTAGGCGTCGACTGGGCGCTGCTCCGCGGTAGCGGCCGCGGTGGGCGGGTGCGCGAGGCCGATATCCTCGCCGCGGCGGCCCGGCCGGCAGCGTCAGCCGGGCCAGTTGGTAAATCAGCCCCGTCGCGGCTGGCCGGCCTCCCGAAGCGGCGGCGAACGATCGCCGAGCGGATGCTCGCGAGCCAAGCCGATAACGCCTCGGTCACGCTCCACACCCGGGCCGACGTCACGGTGCTTGCGGCGCTTCGCAGTCGGCTCAAGTTTTCCGGCACGCTGCCGGTGCCTGCCTACACCGATCTCCTCGCCAAGATCGTCGCTGGCGTGCTCCTGCGGCATCCGAGCCTGGCTGGCTGTTGGGATCTCTCCGGGGCGCTTGTCTACCCCGACGCCGACAGCCTCCACATCGGGATCGCCGTCGACACCGAGGCTGGGCTCCTCGTGCCGGTCGTTCGCGACGTCGGCAGGCGCTCGCTTGCGGAGATCACGGCCGAGTCACGCGAGCTGATTGAAAAAGCCCGCACACAAAAACTCCCCGCCGCGGCGATGGAGGGGGGCGTGTTCACGATCACGAATCTCGGTGGCTTTGGGATAGATGAGTTCACGCCGGTCATCAATGGGCCGCAGACGGCGATCCTGGGCGTGGGGGCGATCCGCCGCGAGCCGGTCGTCGTCGCCGACTCAAGTGGCGCCGAATCGATCGCGATCCGCGACCTGATGACGCTCTCGCTGACCTTCGACCACTGCCGCGTCGACGGCGGCCCGGCGGCCCGGTTCCTCGACGATCTGCGTCGGGCGATCGAGTCGCCGGAGGGGCTCGGCTGAAGGGGCGGACCAGAGACAAATCATGTCGTCTTTTGGTCCCCGGCACACAAGCCCCATTCCGCGCTGACACCGAGCCGATCTGCCCATGCGGCGATGTAGGTCCGATCGACACGATCCCCCTGCACTTTGAGGACGCCGGCGATGTCGCGGAGGTGTTTTTCCGAGCCGCCCTCTCGGTAGTAGACGAGCTTCTTGAGGATCACATCCTCCGGCGACGCAAACGAAACAAACGCATCGTCACCCGTAGCGATCCGTTCGCCGCGGCTCAAGCGGCTGCGATCAAAATCGCTGTCGGTGGCGATGATTACGTCGATCTTCAACCCTGACGCCGGATGAATGATGTTGAACTGCCACTTCTTCCGGACGGCGTCCGCCACCATGTGCCGTGGGCAGTAGTACTCGGGCGCCGGGAAACGGGCGCAGAAAGCATCGATCTTGTCGCCGAGCAGAGCGACCACCACGTCGATGTCGTTGGTGAACCTCGGTTCCCCGTAGGCGATTGTCGCCATCGATCCGGTCACGAGATAACCGATCTGCAGCAGCTCAAGGCTGGCGGCAAGGTGAGCAAGCAGTTCGGCAGGCCCCTGTGGCTGTCCCTCCGCCGAGTCAGCAGGCGCCATGCGACAATCTCCCGGCCACGATCTGCTGGACCTCCGCTTCCGGCAGTTCGGGGAAGTCGCCCCGCACCTGGCGCGTAATCAGATCGCGAGCGAAGGCCCACATTCGAAAAGCGATCGCCAATCGCTCTGCTTCCGTCTTGCGCTGGAGCACCACGACCATCGTATCTTCGACGACTTCAATCCGCCGCAGGTCGTGGATCATGGGAGCGGCGATCCAATCGCTGGAGAAATGGCCGAAACCGAAAAGGATGGCCCTGGGAAACGGGTAGCTTTAATAGACAGGCTTCCAGACGCACCCGTCAATTCTGCGGGGGTTCCTCCGGGAGTGGCGATCTTCTTCGGCTCCCGTCAGCCCACCGTAGGGCTCCCTCGTCGCCGGAGCCGGTCGAGGTCGAATGAGTCGATGGGGCGCTCCTTCCGTCACTGCGCCGCGGCTTCGAAGCCGCGTTTCCGCATCAGCGCTCCCGTTCCCGGATCCTTGCCACGGAAGGCCCGGTAGCCGTCGGCCGGATCGACGGTATTACCGACCGAGAAGACGTGACCTTTCAGCCGCTCGGCCACGTCCGGATCCCACGGGCCCCCCGCCTCGGTGAAGGCTTCCCAGGCGTCGGCGGTGAGGACGTCGCTCCACAGGTAGCTGTAGTAGGCCGCTGAATAGCCGTCGCCAGAGAAGACGTGGTTGAAGTGGGGGGTGCGGTGGCGCATGACGATCTCCCCCGGCATCCCCAGGGCCGTAAGCGTGTCGCGCTCAAAGGCGTCGGGGTCGGCCGTCGGCGTGGAGAGATGGAGCTTCATGTCGACCAGAGCACTGGCGAGAAACTCGACCGTCTTGAAGCCGCGGTTGAACGTCTCCGCCTTCTTGATCTTCGCCACGAGCGCCGCGGGGATCGGCTTGCCCGTCTCCACGTGGAGGGCGTACCCCGAAAGAATCTCGGGGGTGGGGAGCCAGTGCTCGAGGATCTGGGAGGGAAACTCGACGTAGTCGCGGGCTACGCTCGTGCCGGAGAGGGACGGATAGCCGACGTTTGAGCATAGCCCATGGAGGGCATGGCCAAACTCGTGAAAGAGCGTCGTCGCGTCTTCCCAGGAGATCGTCGTCGGCTCCCCCGGGGAAGCCTTTACAAAGTTGGAGTTGTTGGAGACGATCGTCGTCGTCTCGCCGTCGAAGCGTTCCTGGTTGCGGTAGGCGTTCATCCACGCCCCAGAGCGCTTGCCACGGCGGGCGAAAGGATCGAAATACCACAGGCCTACATGCTTTCCCTTGCCATCCTTGACCTCCCACACGGTCACATCGGGGTGGAAGACGGGCACGCTCCCTTCAGGCACCGTCGTGAAGTGGAGATCGAAGAGCATCGCGGCGGTGTGAAACATCCCCTCGCGGAGCTTGTCGACTTGGAGGTAGGGGACGATCTCGGATTCATCGAGATCGTAGAGCTTCTTCCGCACCTTTTCGGCGTAGTAGCGGTAGTCCCAGGGCTCAATCGTGATCTTCGCCCCTTCGGCGGCGGCTATTTTTCCCATCTCGGCGACTTCCTGCTTCACTTCAGCCACGGCCGGCCCCCACACCTCCTCCATCAGCGCCATCGCGCGCTCGGGGGTTTTGGCCATCGAGTTTTCCAGCCGCCAGTGGGCGTGCGTGGCGTGGCCGAGGAGGCGAGCTCGGCGGGCCCGCAGTTCGAGGATCTGGCGGATCGTGGTGTTGTTGTCGGTAGCGCCGCCGCCATCGCCGCGACTGACGAACATCTCGAACACCTGCTGCCGCAGGGCCCGGTCATGGGCATACGTCAAGAACGGCTCCACGCTCGAGCGGGTGTTTTGGATCGCCCACTTCCCCTTCTGGCCACGGGCCTCGGCGGCCGCGGCGGCGGCAGTCTTCTGTGACTCTGGCAGCCCGGCGAGGCCGGCGGCGTCGTCGATGATCACGAGAGCGTCGTTCTCGTCCTTGAGGACATTCTGGGAAAACTTGGTGGAGAGCGTGGCGAGCTCTTGATTGATCGCCGCCATCTCCTTCTTCGCTTCCGTCTCGAGGGCCGCGCCGCCGCGGACGAAGTCGGTGTGGAGGAGCCAGGCGAGGCGCTGCTGCTCTGGGGAAAGCCCCGAGGTCTTTCGCGCTTCGTAAACCGCCTTGATGCGGTCGAAGAGTTTTTGATTTTGAAAGATTCGATCGGCCAGGTCGGCGAGCTTCGGCGCCATCTCGCGCTCCACTTTCTGGACGGCGTCGTCGGCGAGATTGCTCCCCCAGATGCCGTAGATCGTCTGCACGCGCTCGAAGTCGCGCGTGGCCCTCTCGAGCGGCTCAATCGTGTTGGCAAACGTCGGCTCGGCCGGGTTGGCGGCGATCGTGGCGACGGCATCGAGCTCCGCCTCCATGGCAGCTTCGAGGGCGGGGCCGAGATCGGCGACACGGACCTGGTCGAACGGCGGCACTCCGCCGTAGGGACCGGTCCAGGGGCGGTTGATCGGAGTCGGTTCGGCGGCGGAGGTCATCGGATGGGGGAGGCACGGGAGCGTCGCCGCGAGCACGAGCCAGGGGATGGCCCGGAGATGGGATCGGCGGGCGGGCTGGAAGAAACGCTTCATGTGCCGGTGCTCCGGGGTAGGGAAGGGAGGGGCGGAACGATCATAGCGGCTTCCGGCACGGCTGCCGCTGGGGGGAGGGGATGGAATCCCTTCGCCGTCCCCCCAGCCCTGCCCGTGCGTCCCCACGCTAGGCTTGGGAGGAAGTCAGTTGATGGACACCAAGGATGACGCATGTCTGATTCATCGCCGCTGTCCGGCTCCGAGCCGGTGACGCGCGACGCCCTCGGGGCGATGGTCGCCCGGGCCACTGCCTGTCTCCCGCAGCAGGGGCCGATCGGTGTCTTCGTGGCGCAGAATCCGCTCCAGGCCTTGGAGTCGATTCGATTCGACGAAGCGGCAGTGGTCGCCTCGCGACTCCTCGAGGCCGAGCCCTATCTCTCCGAGGAACGCTACCGGGCCGAGCTCGCCTCCGGCCGGATCACGCCGGCCGATGTCGATGCCGTCCTCGACGACGAGCACCGGGATGTCCCCTCCCACACCCTCTGCGGGGGGCGGCTGACGCTCCGCCAGCTCCACCGGACGCTCCTCCTTCATTCGATCGTGCGCGAGACCGACACCGGGGCCCGCTGGGCCCTCACCGAGACCGGAGCGATCGAGACCCTCCGCAGCGATCTCGATCCGCAGGTGCGGTGGAAAATCCTCACCGAGTCGCTCGGGGAGGAATCGGTGCCGGGGCGGGAGCCGCGGCTGGTCCTGGCGGCCGACGAACAGGCCCGCGCGGCCGTCGTCGCGCGGATGTCTCCGCTGGGGCAACTCGACGACGAGCGCGAAGTGTCGGCCGACCTGTGGTACGCGTGTCTGGAATCGTTGTCGATGACCCGCCCGGCGATGACGCCCGTGCAGCCGCCGGTGCGCTACCGCGATCTCATCATGGCCCTCGAGCCGACACTCGACACCGACAGCCTGGTCAATCCCCTCCTCATTCGCTGGTGCGGCGCCTTCCTCGATCAGGGGGTCGCCGCCTGGCCGATGCCGGGGCGCGAGCTGGGGCTCCTCGAGGCGGTGATCGGCCTCTCGGCGCCCGGTGCCTGGGGGGCCGAACCGTGGGCCTTACCGCTCGGGGGAGCGCTCTGTGCGGCCCGGGGGCGGGCCGCGATCGACGTCATCCGGGAGGAGTTGGTCCGACTGGGGATCCCTGCCGACCGCTGGGAGGAATACCTGACGCGGTCGCTGCTGGCGCTGCGCGGTTGGGCGGGGATGATGCGCAGCCTCGAGGAGCGCCCCGACCGGGCGCCGGTCATCGAGGTGCCCGCCCGGGTCGTCGACTTCCTCGCGCTGCGGCTGATCTGCGACCGGGTCGCCACATCGTGGGCGGCCGGCCGGCTCGGCGTCTCCCTCGATGACGGCGGGGATCCCCGGCAGGGATTCGCGGCCTGGTGGGTCGAGCTCCAGGACCGCTCCCCGTGGCTGCACGGCCAAGGGGCGTTGGCACGCTCGCTCCTCCTCCATCAGGTCGCCCAGCTCATCGGGATGACCCCGGCCGACATCCGGGAGCTGTCGGAGAACGAGCTCCTCGAGCTCGAGGGGGAGATCCGCAATTTTTCCCCGCTCACCCGCCGCCGCCTCCTCCACGCGGCCTATGAACGTCGCTATCGCACCGAGATCCTCGACGCCCTCGAGCTCCACTCGCTCTCCTCCGACAAGCCGCCGGTGGTCCGCCCCTGGCTCCAGGCGGTTCTCTGCATGGACGAGCGCTGCGAATCGTTCCGCCGGCACCTCGAGGAGCTCGGTCCCGATGTCGAGACGTTCGGGACGGCGGGATTCTTCGCGGTGCCGATGTCGTTTCGGGGGATCGACGACTGGCACGCATCGCCGCTGTGCCCGATCGTCGTCCGCCCCGGCCACACCGTTGAGGAGGTGCCCGACGACGGTGCCGTCCGCCTCCACCACCGCCACCGGGCCGTGGCCCGCCGCCTCGGCCAGGTGCAGGAGGGAATCTCATCGGGGAGCCGGACGCTCCTCGGGGGGAGCCTCCTGGCGATGGTCGCCGGGGCCCTGGCGGCGGTGCCGCTGGTAGCGCGGGTCGTGTCGCCGCTGTTGTCCGATCGGATATGGCGCTGGACGAAGGCCTTTGCCCGCCCCCCCGTCCCCACGCGGCTCCTCCTCGAGCGGACCGACGACACACCGCTGGCCGACGGCACCCGCGCCGGCTTCGACGTCGCCGAGATGGCTGGATGCGTGCGGCGCGTCCTCGAGGACATCGGGCTGCGGATCGACTTCGCCCGGATCGTGGTGATCGTCGGGCACGGTTCGTCATCCCTCAACAACCCGCACGAGAGTGCCTACCACTGCGGCGCCTGTGGCGGCGGGCCCGGTGGCCCCAATGCTCGGGCCTTCGCGCTGATGGCCAACGACACACGAGTCCGCGCGCTCCTTGCCAACGGTGGACTCTCGATCCCCGATGACACGCTGTTCCTCGGTGGCATGCTCGACACCTGCTCCAACACGGTCACGTGGTACGACACCGCCCGCGTGCCGGCCAGCCACGCCGACGACCTCGTGCGGCTCCACCGGGCCTGCGAGCATACCTGCGGCGCCGATGCCCAGGAGCGCTGCCGGCGCTTCGACTCCGCGCCGACAGCCCCCACGCCGGCGATGGCGCGGGCCCATGTCGAAGGGCGGGCCGTCGACCTCGCGCAGGTCCGTCCCGAGCTTGGCCATGCCACCAACGCCGTCTGCGTCATCGGCAGGCGCCAGCGCACCCGCGGGCTCTATCTCGACCGCCGCGCCTTCCTCGTATCCTACGATCCCTCGGCCGATCCCACTGGCGACATCCTCACGCGGACGCTTGCCGCCGTCGGTCCGGTCGCCTCGGGGATCAATCTCGCCTACTTCTTCTCCACCGTCGACCGGCTCCGCTTCGGGTGCAACACGAAGCTCCCCCACAACATCGCCGGCCTCGTCGGTGTCATGGACGGTCATGCGAGCGATCTGCGCACCGGCCTCCCCTGGCAGACGGTGGAGATCCACGAGCCGATGCGGCTCCTGATCGTCGTCGACGCCCCGGCCGAGCGTGTCCTCGCTGCCGCCGAGAGGCTCCCGGGGGTGCAGCAGTTGTTCACCAACAGCTGGGTGCAACTGGCCGTCTGGAACGAGGACGGCACGCTCGACGTCTTTGACGGCACCGTCTTCCGCCGCCATCTGCGGGAGAGCTCCCGACTGCCGATCGTCGATCGCTCGATCACCTGGTTCGCCGGGAAGCGCGGCCATCTCCCCCCCGCCCAGATCCTCTCCGCCTCGACGCCGACGCGGCGCCGCGGCCCGGGGGGCCCGCGCGCTGCCCTGATCGAAGATGGCGCGGCGGGGTGAGGATCGCCCCGTCGGGGGTGGTATGCTCGGGTCCGTCGGCCATGGCTGTCAGCCCGTCGGCCCCTCAGGAGCCCTCTTTTGACCAGTGCCCGCTCTTCTTTTCTGCCCGGCAAGTTGTCCCCTCCGGCCCGCCTCCGTCTCCCCTGCGGTCTGCTCCTGATGTCGATCTGGGGGGTGGGGCTCTCCGCCGCCCCCCCCGCCGCGGACGACTGGCCCTGCTGGCGTGGCCCGACCCACGATGGCCAGGCTGCGGCCGGGCAGCACCTGCCGCAGACGTGGGGCGATGCGGCGAACGTCGTCTGGTCGGTCGATGTTCCCGGCCGGGGGAACGGCTCGCCGACGGTGGTCGGGAACAGGGTCTATCTCGCCACCTGCGACGAAGCGACCGGCAGCCAGTCGGTGCTCGCGTTCGGGCGGGCCACCGGCAAGCTGGTCTGGCAGCGGCAGGTGCATGCGGAAGGGGCGATGCGGAAGAATGAAAAATCGACCGGTGCCTCGACGACCGTTTCCGCCGACGATGGCCGCCTCTTCATCACCTTCCCCAACTCGGATGCAGTGTTCTGCACCGCCCTTGATCCCGACGGCACGATCCTCTGGCAGACGCGCGTCTGCGATTACGCCATCCACCAAGGCTACGGCGCCTCTCCGCTGGTCCACGACGGCCGCGTTTTCGTCGTCGCCGATCACAAGAATCGGGGCCGTGTCGCAGCGCTCGATCCAGCCACCGGCAAGGTGCTGTGGGAGAAGGAACGGCCACCAGTACCGAACTATTCCTCACCCGTCGTCTGGAAGCTTTTCGGCCGCGATCAGCTGATTCTGACCGGCTGCGACAAGGTCGCCGCGCTCGATCCGGCCACCGGCGACACCCTGTGGGAAAAGGAGGGGGCGACAACGGAGTGTGTCACGACCACCGTCACCGACGGCCAGCGCGTCTACTCCTC
>SIAG01000039.1 GCA_009691925.1 Planctomycetaceae bacterium | reverse complement strand
ATCGGATTCCGGGGAGGATGGGGCGGCGTTGGGAGCAGGGAGTCGCGGCGGGGTGAGTGACTGATGGACCGCACGCGGGTCGTCCATCCGCTCGCCTCACAACCCCATCTATATCCGCGCCAAGCAAGCCCGCCGTGAGAAAACGATTCAGTTTGTGCAAGCCTGCGAAAGGCCCCACGCCTGCTTGCGCTATCCCTGATCGGAGCGGATCAGAGGAGAGCGCTGGCGATATTTGCCAGTTCGGAACGCTCGCCCTTCTCCAGAGCGATGTGGGAGTAGATCGGCTGACCGACCATCCGGCTGATGAGGTAGCTCAAGCCATTGGAGAGGGCATCGAGATAGGGCTGATCGATCTGGGCCACGTCTCCGGTGAACACGATCTTCGTTCCCTCCCCCGCCCGCGTGATGATCGTCTTCACCTCGTGGGGGGTGAGGTTCTGGGCCTCGTCGACGATGAAAAACATCCGCTGCAGGCTGCGGCCACGGATGTAGGCCAGCGGCGTGATGACGAGCTTCTCCGATTCCCGCATGTCGATGATCCGCTGCGCCGCCTGCGTCTCCTCGCCGCACTGGTGGCGGATGACGGTGAGGTTGTCGTAGAGGGGCTGCATGTAGGGATCGAGTTTGGCGGCAATGTCTCCGGGCAGGAATCCGAGGTCGCGGTTGGAGAGGGGCACCACCGGCCTGGCGAGCATGATCTGCCGGTAGCGCTGCCGGCACTCAAGGGCTGCGGCCAACGCCAGAAGGGGTTTTCCGGTGCCGGCGGTGCCGGTGATCGTCACGAGCTTCACGGTGTCGTCCATCAGGGCGCGGAGCGCGAACGATTGCTCGGCGTTTCGCGGGGTGATCCCGTAGCACGACTGCTTCTCGATCCGCACGAAGGCTGCGGCGTCGTGCCGGTAACAGGCGATCGCCGATTTGCTGCCGTTGCGAAGGACGAATTTTTCGTTCGGAAGCGGGGCCTCGACGGCGGGCAGGGCAGCCGCCGGAATCGTTCCCGATGGCCCGTAAAGACCGTCGATCGACACGCTGTCGATCCCCTCGACGATCCGTTTCCCGGTGTAGAGCGTGTCGAAACCGCGGACCTTGTCGGACGTGTAGTCCTGCGCGCGGATCCCGATCGACTTCGCCTTCATCCGCAGATTCGTATCCTTGGAGACGAGGATCACCTGCCGGCCCGGGGCCTCGCGTTGGATGGCGAGTGTCGTCCGTAGGATGCGGTGGTCGGCGGTGTCCTGGAGAAACGTATCGTCGAGGCTGACACTGGAGCGGGCGCCGAGGACCACCCGGATTGCCCCCAACCCGTCGCCCAGCGGGCTCCCCTGCGGCGAAAGCACGTCTCCGGTGAGGGCGTCAAGGCAGCGAAGAAACTCGCGTGCTTGGAAATGGATGTCTTCGTTGCCGCGCTTGAACTGGTCGAGCTCCTCGAGCACGGTGATCGGAATCGCGACGTCGTTTTCCTCGAATTTTCGAATGCAGCGGCAGTCGTGGAGGATGACGTTGGTGTCGAGGACAAAGAGTTTGGAGGTCAGCATCGCATCCTTGCGTTGGTGAAAAGGAGATTTCGCGGGCCCGCTTTCGGGCAAGGCACGGCGAGATGCCGGGGCGGGAGGCGGTTCGTTCGGCGCCGATCCAGTCGAAAGGAGGAGAGATGGGGTGAAGGGGGCCTATTCGAGAACGAGGTGAGGGCGGTTTTCCGGTTCGGGCTGCTCGACACCGAAATAGGTCGCGGCCACGTCGCTGGCTGCGGGGACCACGAGCAAGCGAAGCCGGCCTCCGTCTTCCAGGAGCCGATCGACAACGGCTTCCGCTTCTTCGTCGAGGGGCAGCTCGAAGCGGTCTTTCCGGCCGGTCGCTTCGATCGTGAAGGTCGCCTCCCCGCAGGGAATGCAGCGAGGCAGCGCGTCGCCCAGGGCCGTATCCCCCTCGGTGGCGAACTTTAAGGTCGTGAGGTCTTCGTCGGGATCGCGGGGAATGAAAAACAGGAGCCGCCCTGGCTTCGCGAATGGCGGAATGCTCTGCGTGAGGACGAGGGTGAGCTTCCGCATCGTTGCGGCCACCTTTGACGGGCCCGGTTCGATATCGAAATCGAGCAGCCCGAACGAGGCAAACTTCGCATCACCCCGGCTGGAAAGACCTTGGACGTTGAAATAACGACCCGGTGCCTCTCCCTTCCGCGGCCCGCCGACGGCGATCATCACGCTCCGCGAGGACGCGACCGCAGTCCCGGGGGCGCTGGAATCCTCTTCTGTTTGGGCCACCAGCACGCTGCAAAGCAGCGCGGCGGCCACCGAGAAAGACCAAGCGAACACGAGCTTCGTGGCGGTGGTCGGTTCCATGCGTTCTGCCTCCATGGTGATCGATCCACGGGCGCTGGGCTGACAGGCCGCCGTGAACAGAAATGATATTCGAGCTGGATGAGAAATTGATGAACCCGCGGAGGAGCTTCGCGGTGGAGATGGGGAATCGTGTCGAGTGCGATGGCTTCTGGGGCCCATCCTCATGGTCAGAAAACGGGGCACACACGGAGAACTCACGCTTTGTCGGACGTTGAAAAGTGCATAAAAAGAAGAGCTCCAGGCAGCGTGTGTGACGGTTGCGGACTCGTCGCAAAGGCTCGAAAATCCGACTCCCCGCTGCCAGGCCGATAACCTCACCCAGATTACGCCACCAGGAACAATCATCATGCAGGCCCCCGAGATGGGTTGGCAAAGGAATCGTCTGGGGAAGCATTCGAGGTCAGGGGGGAGTGGATGGATCGCCGGCCTCGCCCGCTGGCTCGGCGGCACCTGTGCCATCGCCTGGATGGTGTGCGGCGGGGGAACGGCGCTGGCCGAGGAGACGGCGGCGCCGGCAGGGCCCTACGCTGCAGGAGCAAAGTTTCCCGGCCCGACCGAGACGGGATTCCTGCTCCCCAACGGCTGGCATCTGACCCCCGCGGGTCGGCAGATCGAGACCGGCGATCTCGTCCTCAACATTCGTCCGCTCAAGGACGGGAAGCGGGCGCTGGTCACCTGCGACGGCTTCAACGAACACCGCCTGATGCTTGTCGATCTCGATGCCGGTGCCGTCCTTGATGAGGAGTCGGCCCATCAGAGTTGGTTTGGATTGGACGTCTCGGAGGATGAATCGAAGGTTTGGTGGTCGGGCGGGGGCCTGGGGCGAATCCACGGATTCACGCTTAAGCGAGATGATCTCGATCTCGTCACCGAGCGCGAGCCCAATCCGCTCCAGATGAATCCCACCGAGCTGGCCGAGACGGCAGCCCGACTCGCTAAGGAGAGGGCTTTCAAGAGCGGACTTGTCCGGGATGATGCGCGGGGGCGGCTCTACGCCCTCAACATCAATCAGGGGCGGCTGGTAGCGATCGATGACGACGGGAAAATCGGCCTCGAGGGGGACATCGGCGGTCGGCCGTATGACGTGGGGATCTCGCCCCGAAACGGGTTGTTGTATGTGAGTGACTGGGCCGGGGCTCGGCTGGTGGTGGTCGATCCGGCTGCCCTCCACGTCGTGGCTCGCGTGCCCGTCGGCGAGCATCCGAACCAGATCGTCTTTCATCCGGAGGACGACCGGCTGTTCGTGGCGTGCGCGTCGGCCAACGCCGTGTGGGTCGTCGATACCAGACGGGGCATTGTCATCGAGACGATCTCCACGAGCCTCTTTCCGCGAGCCCCCGAGGGGAGCACGCCCGATGCCCTCGCTATCTCCCCCGACGGGGAGACGCTCTACGTTGCCAATGCCGACAACAATTGCGTCGCGGTGATTGACGTCGCCAGCCCCGGCCGCAGCCAGGTTCGCGGCTTCATCCCCACCGGCTGGTATCCGACGGCCGTGGCAGTCACCCCCGATGGCAAGCGCTTGCTTGTCGGCGTGGGGAAGGGGAATCAGTCGGCTGCCAATCCCCTCTACGACGGCAGCGAGGACGACAGCAAGCTCACCGACCTCGAGAAGTATGTTCGCAAGCTCCTCCCGCATCCCTACATCGGCACGATCGTCCACGGAGCGTTGTCGATCGTCGACGTGCCCGACGAGGAGCAGCTCGCGGGCTTGACGAGCCAGGTGTATGCCAACTGCCCCTACTCCGACGACCTCCTCGCTGCGGTGCCCTACGACGGGGAGTCGGCGATCCCCCGCAGGGTGGGCGATCCCTCCCCGATCCGCTACGTGATCTATGTGATCAAGGAGAATCGCACGTACGACCAGGTGTTCGGCGATCTGGCCGCCGGCGAGGCGCCCAAGGGAAACGGTGATCCCGCGCTGTGCATGTTTCCCCGGGATGTCACTCCGAATCACCACAAGATCGCCGAGCAGTTCGCGCTTCTCGACAACGCCTACTGCAACGGTCAAGTGAGTCGCGACGGCCATCCCTGGAGCACGATGGCCTATCACACCGACTACATCGCCCGCGACTGGCATCTCACCTATTCCCAGCGCGTCGGTGTCGACGACGACGACGACGGGGATCTCTCCCGCGCCCCCTCGGGCTACCTCTGGGATGCCTGCCGGCGAGCCGGCGTCAGCTATCGCAGCTACAAGGAATACGGCGGGCGGGTGAATGATTCGGAAGGAAACGCACGGATCGAGGGGAGAGTGCCGGGTCTGGTGGGGCACATGTGCCCCGACTACGGGCTGGGCGGCGAGGAGCAGGAACGCGATCCGGCGCTCGTCGACATCATGCTCCGGGAATATGCGGAGTTCGCAGCAAAGGGAACGATGCCGCGGTTCATCATCATGAGCCTCGGTGAGGATCACACCCATGGCACCACACCCGGAGCCCACAGTCCCCGTGCCTGCGTGGCCAGCAACGACCTGGCCCTCGGCAAACTCGTCGAGGCTGTCAGCCATGGGCCGCTGTGGGCCGAGACGGCGATCTTCGTCATCGAAGACGACGCTCAGAACGGCCCCGATCATGTCGATGCCCATCGCACCGTCTGCCTTGTCGCCAGCCCCTACACGAAGCGGGGCATCGTCGATAGCACGCAGTACAGCACCGTGAGCGTGATCCGGACGATGGAGCTGATCCTGGGGCTCGAGCCGCTGTCGCAGTTCGACGCCGCCGCGCGGCCGATGTTTGAGGCGTTTGCAGCTGTGCCCAATCTGACGCCGTATGACCACGAGCCGGCCCGCATCGATCTGGATGAGAAAAACGGCGCCGGTGCCTACGGCGCCGATCGCTCGGCCGCGATGGACTTCTCCGAATACGACCGGATTGACGACTTCGAGCTCAACGAGATCCTGTGGAGAGCGGTGATGGGGGTCGAGGCACCGCTGCCAGCGCCGGTACGGCGGGCGATCGCCGTGCGGCCCCTGAAGGCAGGAGACTGATTCGGCGGCAGGGCGCGTTCACGCGCGGCTGGAGCGGAAAAAGGGGGATGGAGACCTGAAATCCCGTCCCTCGAGCCAGGCTGGGAGGTCGGCCACGCCGCCTAAGCAGCCATCGGCGCCGGCAGCCAGGAGCATCGAGCCCACGGCCGCCGCACGCTGCGCCTGTTCGTCGGCCCCAAGGTGAGCCAGCGCTTCGGCCGACAGGCCCAAACCATTGCCGGTGAGGGTCACGCCGAGCGTTGGCATGCCGGCGTTGCGTCCGGCAGCCACGCCCGGGGCCGTGTCGTCGATGACGACGATCGCTGCCGGGGGATAGATTCCTAATCGCTCGGCAGCCCTGAAATTGGCCCACGGTGCCGGCCGGCCGGCCGAAATCTCGTCGGAACAGATGACGACGTCCGGGGCAAATCCGGCCTGCGCGGCGGCCGGGATGACGACGTCCATGAGCTCGCTGGTGTAGCCCGTGGTGGAGCCGATCGCGATCCCGTGGCGACGGCAGAAATCGACCGCTTCGACGACGCCTGGAATCGGCTCGCAGTGGTCGGCCAGCACCGCTTTCTGGAGCGGGAGGAACCTCCGGTAGATGTCGTCGACGTCTACCGGCGAAGGATGGCGCTTGTGAATCCGGCTCCAGAGCTCGTGAACTCTCGGGAGCGCGAGGATCGCCGCGACATGGTCGCGTTTGGCCAGGCCCATCGGACCGCGCGCTTCGGACTCCGTCAGCTCGATGCCGACGGCAGCAAAGACTTCGACGAAGACCCGGGCCGGCGCCCGGCTGCCATGGTCTATGGCGGTGCCCGCCCAGTCGAGCAGCACTGCCCTGATGCGCCCGTCATCGTTCATCGTGTACCCCATGCGTCACCTGTCCCAGGTCGCCCAGTCTTCCTCGGCCAGCCCGAACGACATCGTCATGCCGGCGCCCCCCGTGCCGACGCGGACATGCACACCGGGCTCTGGCTCGGTGCGGACAATCGCGCTCGATGGATGCTTGCCGTAGATGCCGTGCCAGCGCTCGGTGATCGACCATGCCGGGAGTCTGGCGATGCGCTGGAGCTCGCGAAGGATGAGGTCATCGATCTCCGCCTTGTCGAACGGGCTGATGTCGTCGTCGTATTCGTGGGAATCGCCGAGGAGCAGCCGGCCGTCCTGGTTTTGGGCGATCATGACATGGATCCCGAAACGGTCGAGCTCGGGGTGCTCGCCCGCGACGCGGCGCTTGACCGCAGCGAGCGCCGGACAGGCGGCGAAATTGCCGTAATGCCGAAGTGTCAGCCCGCCGGCGAGGAACGGCCCCATGGGCACCGAATGCGGCGCAGTCGCCAGCATCTGGAGCTTGCAGCGCCGGATGCCCTGCTCCCGAAGGAGGCCGGGATAGATCGACTCAACGTCGCTGCCACCGCAGACGATGATCCGGTCGAAGCGGTGCATCCGACCGTCGGCCGTGCGGACGCGCTCCGTGGAGGCCTCGGTCACGGTGGTGTCGAAACGAATGTCGACACCACGGGCGGCGGCAAGATGGGAGGCGATCCGCGCCACGCTCGTCCGCGGATCGACCCCCGTCTCGGTCGGGCTCCAGAGGCCACCGCGCAGCCCTGCCGGATTTGCCAGGGGCGAGCACTTGAGAACATCGGCGGATTCCAGGAGCTGGCAGTCGATGCCACCCGCGGCGGCGGCGGCGTGGAACTGCTGCAGCACCTCCATCTCGTCGTCCTCGTGGGCGACGTGGACAGAGCCGCAGGGATTGAGCCATAGATCCGTCTCGGTAGCGATTCTCCGCCACCGTGCGAGGGAGCGCAGGGCTGTGCCGTAAGAAGGCGTGAGGGCCTGTCCGATCGGCCACAGCATGCCGAAGTTGCGGACCGACGCGCTGCTGGCCGCGCGATCTTGTTCGAAGAGCGTTACGCGGTGTCCACGATCAGCAGCCGCCGTGGCGTAGGCGAGGCCGACGATTCCTGCGCCGACGATGCCGACCGACTTCGATTCCATGATCACCCCCCGTGGCGCAGCGCGACGTGAGGGCTCGCCATGCGCCTGCTGCGTTCTTTGGAGCTGGGCGGAGCTCATCCGATCCGTACGGAACGTCATAGTCGTCGTCCACTACACTACTGCAAATGGCCCGCCAGGAAAGCGTCGAGGCTGCAGCGTGCCCAACGAGCGACGCCTGACCGCGATCCGCACTTCCGAGGTCGTCGCCATGGTGGCGGCCTTCGTCGCGTATTTTTGTGTGTATGGCTTCAGGAAGCCGTTCACGGCGGGAACCTACGACGCAACTGGTGTCTGGGGGCTCGGCTTCAAAGAGCTCATCGTTCTCACGCAGGTCGCCGGCTACACGCTCTCCAAGTTCGCCGGGATCCGCGTTATCGCCGAGATGCCGCCGCGCCACCGCATCGTAGCGCTGCTCGGGCTGGTCGTCCTCGCCGAAGTAGGATTGGTAGCCTTCGCCTTACTTCCCAGACCTTGGGCGGCGCTGGGGTTGTTCGTCAATGGCCTGGCGCTGGGCATGACGTTCGGACTCGTCTTCGGTTTTCTGGAGGGACGACGGTCAACCGAGGCGCTGGCGGCCGGCCTGTGCACGAGCTTCATCCTTGCCGATGGGGCGATGAAGACCGTCGGCGCTTGGCTGCTCGGCCGGGGCGTGACCGAGGCGTGGATGCCGGCCACGGCCGGGGTGATGTTTGCCGTGCCGCTGGGCGTGGCGGTGGTGGTGCTCGCGTGGACGCCGCCACCGTGTCCGGAGGACGAGGCGGCGCGGAGCGTCCGCGAGTCGATCGATCGGGGCCAGCGGCGGGCGCTCTACAGCCGGCATGCGACCGGCCTGACGTTGATCGTCGTCGTGTACCTCGTCGTCACTGTCCTGCGGAGTATACGGGCCGACTTCGCCCCGCAGCTCTGGGCGGGGCTCGGCGTCGACGTGCCGCCGCGGCTCTACACCGTCTCCGAGTTCTGGGTCGCTCTGGGCGTGATCGTTGTCAATGGACTGGCGGTGCTCGTCAGGGGCAACCGGCGCGCGTTCCTGGCTTCGCTGGGGGTGTGCATGGCCGGTGCGATGCTGTTGGCGGCCACGCTCGTCGGCCGGATGTTCGGACTCGTCTCCCCGGTGCCGTTCATGGTCCTCGTCGGACTGTCGCTCTACATCCCCTATGTCGCCATTCACACCACAGTCTTCGAACGATTTTTCGCCGTCACCCGCGAGCGCGGCAACGTCGGCTATCTTCTCTACCTCGCCGACGCCCTCGGCTATCTTGGCTACGTCGTGGCGTTGTGCCTGCGGCTGTTCGGCACCGGCGGGGCTGGGAGTCTCGGTTTCTTCATTCCCCTCTGCTGGGTTGCGGTGGTTGTCATGATGATCTCTCTGGTCTGGGCGATGGCCTATTTCATCCGCCGTACGGGCTCCGGCGACTCGATCGGCGGTGCCGTGATGACGGCCTACGGCGATTCAGCGGGAACAACATCCCCATGACCCTCCCGGAGACGAGCCGGGCCGTCCTGTTTGACGGCGTGCCCCGGACCTTCGAGCCGTGCGACATTCCCCTCCCGCTGCCGGTCGAAGGGGAATGGCTGGTGAGGGTGGTCGCGATGACGGTCTGCGGCAGTGATCGGCAGACCTGGGAAGGGCGGCGCCAAGGACCGATCCCGACCGTGCTCGGGCACGAGATGATCGGCGACATCGTCGCTGGCGGGGCGGGGTGTGCCGGGCACGATCGTCGTGGACGACCGATCGAGGTCGGGTGTCGGGTCACCTGGGCGATCGTGGCCGCGTGCGGCAGGTGCCCTGCCTGCATGAATGGCTATCCGCAGAAATGCACCGGCGGTGTGAAGTATGGCCACGAGCGGGCGGTCGGACGCCGTGCTTTGACCGGAGGGCTCGCGGAATATTGCCTCCTGGCCCGGGGAACTTGCGTGGTCGTACTCGACGCAGCCCTGCCGATCACCGTGGCCTGCCCGGCGAATTGCGCCACGGCGACGGTGGCCGGCGCGATCAGGGCCTGCGGGGAGCTCAACGGGGCGAAGCTGGGGATCGTGGGGGCCGGGATGTTGGGGCTCACGGCGTGCGCCTTCGCGACGACGAGCGGGGCGCGGGTGATCGTTGCCGAACCGGACGCGGCGCGGCGTCGTCGGGCGTTGGCCTTCGGAGCCGTCGCGGCGTTCCATCCTGACCAATGGGCCTCCGGCGTTGCCGGCAGCCTCGATGCCGTCATCGAGGTTTCGGGAACGAATGCCGGCTTTCTGGCGGCCCTGCCGGCGTTGCGTGTCGGGGGGACCATGATCCTCGTCGGTTCGGTGTCACCCAGCCACGATGTGCCGGTGTCACTCGAGGGGATCGTCCGCCGCTGCCTCTCGATCCGTGGCCTCCATAATTACGGGCCCGACGATCTCATCGCCGCGGTCGAGTTCCTCGAGCGCCATCACCGCCGCTACCCATTCCAGGAGCTTGTGTCGGCATGGTTTCCCCTCTCCGATACGACAGGGGCGTTCACGGCCGCCGCTGATCCGGCCTGCATCCGCGTCGGGGTACGGCCGTGACAGGTTCACGCTACGGCGTAAAGGCACTCCGCCGCTTTGCGACCGGTCAGCCGATGGCTTCGATCGCGGCATTGGCCACGCCCTCGGGCGTGATCCCGAAGTGCTTGTAGAGGGCTGGTGCGGGGCCCGACGCGCCGAAGCCGGTCATCCCGACAAACCGCCCCTGCGTGCCTGTCCACTTCTCCCACCCGAAGCCGCAGGCGGCCTCACAGGCCACCCGCGCCGTCACGGCTGCGGGGAGGACGCTCTCGCGGTAGGCAGCATCCTGCTCGGCGAAAAGCTCAAAGCTTGGCATGCTCACAACGCGCGGCTTGTGCCCCTGGTCGCGAAGGATGGCGGCGGCCTCAAGGCAGGTGGTGACCTCGCTGCCGGTGCCGATGAGGATGCAGTCGGGCTTGCCGCCGGCGGCATCCTCCAGCACGTAGGCGCCGCGGGCGGTGCCGGCGGCCGGTGCGAACTTCGTCCGGTCGAGCGTGGGGAGATTCTGCCGGGAGAGGACAAACACCGCCGGGCGGTCTGGCCGCTCCATGACCACGCGCCACGCCTCGGCCACCTCGTTGGCATCGGCGGGCCGCAGGACCGTGATCCCGGGAACGGCCCGGGCGCTGGCGAGTTGCTCGATCGGCTGATGCGTGGGGCCGTCCTCACCGAGCCCGATTGAATCGTGCGTGAGGATGTAGATCACGCCGATATTGCCGAGGGCCGAGAGCCTTAAGCTCGGCTTGAGGTAATCGAGAAACACGAAGAAGGTGGCACAGTACGGCCGCAATCCCGATAGCGCCATCCCGTTGCAGGCCGAAGCCATGCCATGTTCGCGGATGCCGAAATGGAAGTTGCGGCCGCCCGGCTCGCCGGGGCCAAACTCTCCGGCGCCGGCAACGAACGTCATCGTCGAGGGGGCGAGGTCGGCCGAGCCGCCGAGGAGCCAAGGGACCGTGCCGCTGATCGCGGAGAGCACCTTGCCAGAGGAGACGCGGCTGGCGAGCCCCTTGGCGTCGGCCGGGAAGGTCGGGATCGCCTTTTCCCAGCCGGCGGGGAGCTTGGCGGCGAGAAGGTCGTCGAGCTCGGCAGCCTTCTCGGGAGAGGCCTTCGTGGCGGCGGCATGGACGGCCTTCCACGATTCGTTCGCGTTCGCGCCGCGGAGGCCCAGCGTGGCCGCGAAATGCTCCCTCACCCCCTCGGGCACGAGGAAGCTCGCGTCGACCGGCCAGCCGTAGGCCTGCTTCGCCCCCTTGATCTCCTCCGCCCCCAGCGGGGCCCCGTGCGATTCGTGCGAGCCGGCCTTCTTCGGGGCGCCGTAGCCGATCTGGCTCTTGACGATGATCAGCGTCGGCCGCTTCGTTTCGGAGCGGAAGGCCTCGAGGGCGCGCTTCAGGCTGGCGGTGTCGTTGGCATCGGCGACATGCTCGACGCGCCAGCCGAGCCCCTCGAAGCGCTGGCCGACGTTCTCGGTGAAGGCGAGGTGCGTCTCCCCCTCGATCGTGATCTTGTTGTCGTCGTAGATCCAGCAGAGGTTTGCCAGCTCCAGGTGCCCGGCGAGCGAGGCTGCCTCGGCCGACACGCCCTCCATCAGGTCGCCGTCGCTGCAGATGACGTAGGTGTCGTAGTCGAAGAGAGGGCGGCCGGGGGCGTTGTAGCGGGCGCCGAGCCAGCGGGCAGCGATCGCCATCCCAACGGAGTTGCCGCAGCCTTGGCCGAGGGGGCCGGTGGTCGTCTCGATCCCCGAGGTCATGTGGTGCTCGGGATGGCCGGCGCAGATGCTGCCGAGCTGGCGGAACCGGCGGATGTCGTCGAGCGACACGGCCGGTTCGGCGCTGTGGCCGCGGCGGATGCCGGAGAGATGGATGAGCGAATAGAGGAGCATCGACGCGTGGCCGCAGGAGAGCACGAAGCGGTCGCGGTTGGGCCAGGCGGGATCGGCCGGGTCGTAGCGGAGGAAGTCCTTCCAGACGGTGTACGCGACAGGGGCGAGCGCCATCGGGGTGCCGGGATGGCCGCTCTTGGCAGCTTCGACCGCGTCCATCGACAGGGTGCGGATGGTGTCAATCGCGAGGCGGTCGATGTCGGCGGCCATGGACGGGTCCTGGAGGGGCTTGGGCTGCGTGGCGAGAAGTTTAGGATCTTGCGGGAAGTGGCGTCAACGAGCCAGGTGGCGGCGGTATTCGTCGTCAAGCTGCGGGTAGGTGCGGCGGCAGAGCGTCGCGAGTGAGTCAGGGGAGACCGACCCGGTGTAGACCCGCTCGAGGTACTCCAGGAAAGCCTCCCGGTACCGTCCCCCCTGGCCGTTGAGGAAGAAATCGGCGAGCCCCGAGATCTGGCTGTAGATCTGCGGAAGCCGTTGGTCAGCCTGCAGCTCGCGGCGGCCGAACGCGGCGAGCTCCTCGAGAGGGATCTGGAAGCCGTCGTTCAGGAGCCGTTCGCGAGCGGCCGGCACGCGGCCGGCGTCGGGGCCACCGAGCGTCCAGCCGAAGGGGGTGGCGACGGCGCTTTCCATATAACAGGCGGCCGCCTCGATCGCCCAAAAGCCACAGTTCTCGCCCGCCAGCGGGCTTGTCGAGCGGGCCTCGGCGAACAGCTGATGGGCCCCCTCGTGGCGGATGGTCCGGGCCTCCGCCGTGGCGACCCCCTCACCGTCCCCCGGCATGACGGCGAACCAGGCGGTCTTCGTCGGTGTCCAATAGATGGCGTCGCTGCGGATCGCCGCCGGCTCGAACTTCGTCACCTCGGCGACATACTCCTGACGCGATTGTGTGAGGGTCGCGGCGTAGGGATCGCGGACCGGCATCCGCCCCCGCCCCTTGAAGCGGCGTTCGAGCTCGGCCGGATCCCAGGCGTAGGCTCCGAAGACCTGCTGCCAGATCAGCAGCGACGTCTCCAGCTCGGCGGCGAGCTCGGCGGCCGCCGCCGGTGGGGCACTCGAGCGGATCCGCCAGTGATCACTGTCGTGCCGCCACGGTTTCTTCAGGGTTCGCGGCAGGGCATCGTCGTCGGCTGTCTTCACCCACCTCCCCGATTCATACCGCTCACCCAAGCGGTAGCGCTCGAGGCGGCCGCGGGGCAGCCAGCCGAAGGCCGCGTCAAACTCCTCGCCACGGTCGAGTCGCTTCGCCACCGACGTCGAGACCCACGCCTCGCCGCGTTTCACCCAGCTGCCGATATTCCGAGCCCGGGCATGGTCGGGATCGTCTCGGAGGGTGCGGTGGAGGAGGGCAATCGCCTCCCCTCCCGACCGGGCCAGCGGCTTCAGGCCGGCCTCGCTGTCGGCCCGCTGCTCGTCACGGGTCCGGGGCCGGTCGTGGGCCTCGGCCGCCTCGACGGCGCGGGCGAATGTCGCCTCGGCATGCCGCCGCCGCGCCGCCACGAACTCATTCCACAAAGGCTCTTGGGCCGCGTCGATCCAGTCCGGCGTCTCGAGCCGGGAGGGGATCGTGACGACCACCTGCCGGTCGGTGAGCTGTGGGATCTCCCACGAGCGGAAGTGGGCGGCGAGGGCGTCATGTTCCTGGGCGGCGGCCCGCGTGGCCAGCGACTCGAGCGTCTTCCGCCAGGCGGTGTCGTCGAGCACCGGCGTGGTGGGATCCTTCTTCCCCTCCTCCTCGGCGGCGTCGACCGCCGTGACCCGCGGCCGCGCGGGGCGGGGAGTGGTCTCGTCGCCATCGTCGGCCCACAGCCGCGTCGGGAGCGCTAGCGTCAGCGCCAGCACTGCCCAGGTCGGGCGGGGGGCAGGCATCAGGAATCCTCGGCGAAGGCGGCGTCGAAGGCGCGCCCGGCGGGGGCAAAGTCGAGGTTCTTGACGAACTGACAGGCCTCGGCGGCGCCATGCTCCCGGTCCATGCCGCTGTCTTCCCACTCCACCGACAGCGGCCCCTCGTAGCCGAGGGAATTCAGCCCGCGGATGATCGCCTCGAAGTCGATTCCTCCCCGGCCCGGTGAGCGGAAGTCCCAGCCGCGGCGCGGGTCGCCGAAGCCGAGGTGGCTCGAGAGAATGCCGGAGCGGCCGTTGAGCGTGGTGATCGCGTCCTTGACGTGAACGTGATAGATGCGGTCGGGAAAGGCCCGCAGAAACTCGACCGGATCGACCCCCTGCCAGTGGAGATGGCTGGGATCGAAGTTGAATCCGAACTCCTCTCGGCGCCCGAGGGCCTGGAGGGCCCGTTCGGCGGTGACCAGATCGTAGGCGATTTCGGCGGGGTGGACCTCGAGCGCGAAGCGCACGCCGCACTCGGCGAACACGTCGAGGATCGGGTGCCAGCGCTCGGCGAACTGCGCGAAGCCGGCATCGACCATCGCCGCCGGCACCGGCGGAAACGAATAGAGGAGATGCCAGATCGACGATCCGGTGAATCCGTTGACGACCCCGACGCCGAGCTTCTTCGCGGCCCGTGCCGTCCGCTTCATCTCCTCGGCCGCGCGGCGATTAACCCCGTCAGGGTTGCCGTCGCCCCAAACGTGGGCCGGCAGAATCGCCTTGTGGCGCTCGTCGATCCGGTCGCAGACAGCCTGGCCGACGAGGTGGGAGGAGATGGCGTGGACGGAGAGCTCGTGGCGCTCGAGTTGGTCACGCTTCTGGGCGCAGTACGAGGCTTCCTCGAGTGCCCGGCTGGGGTCGAAGTGGTCGCCCCAGCAGGCCAGCTCGAGCCCCTGGTAGCCGAACTCGCGCGCTTTCCGGGCGAGATCATCGAGGGCCAGATCGGCCCACTGGCCGGTGAACAGCGTGATCGGTCGAGGCATGAAGCGGCTCCGGACAACGGCGGATAGGGGGCTCGACAAATTGTGACAGAAGCCCTTCGGGGCGGGAACGTCGCGTGGACGGTGGCCCCCCGTCGCTCATCGCCGCGGGCCCAGATCACGTCCGGATCACGCTCCGCATCAGCCACAAGCCCCAGAGCGTGACCAGGAGGTTGCCGGTCCACACCGCCACCGGGGGGACGGCCCCCAATTTCGCATGCGACACGCCGAGCATGAAGACGGGGTAGTAGACGAGGAGGATCGGAAGGAAGCAGAGGAAGAAGCTCGTGAGGAAGTCGGCATTCCGCATCCGGATCGCCATCGGCGCGCCGACGAGGACGAAGCACAGGCAGCTGAATCCGTTGGCCCACCGCCGCCACGGCTCCATGATGATCCGGTAGAGGCGGGCCGTCTCCACCTTCACGGCCTGTCGTTCCCCCTCGATGTGGATCGGCATCGTCATGTCGAGCCGTCCGGAGAGGATCGCGATCGCCACCCTGGCGGCGGCGGTCTCCTCGTAGGCCTCGATGCGGCGCAGCTGCTCGGCTCGGGCCTTGGGGAAGTCGGCCATGGCGATCTCGGAGGGGCTCGTCGAGGTCGCCCCCTTGCGGCTGACAGTGTCGAGGGGGATCTCGCGCTTGAGTTCGTCGGGAAACACCGCCTTGACGTCGCCGACGTGGAGCGTGCCGTTGCGGCAGGTGATCGTGAGCACCCCCTTGGCGGCATCGGCGTGCAACGTCGCCTTCTCGGCGGAGACGGTCACCGGATCGCCGGTCTCGGGCTGGTAGGAGAGGGTGGGGCGGATGAGATCCTTCCCCTCGACGTTCTTGACGTTGATCGAGATCTGCGGAGCGCTGTAGGAGCGGTGCTGGCGGAGCCTGCCGTAAATGATCTCCTCGACGCTCGAGACGATGACGCGGCGGATCCCGTCGCGGCCCCACGACACGGCGACGTCGTTGAGCCACACCGACACGAAGCTGACGGCCACGGCCAGGCCGACCGCGGGCCACATCGCCGCCATCGGCGAAATCCCGGCGGCCTTGAGTGCCGTGATCTCGTTGGTCGCCGACATCCTGCCGAATACGCTCGCCACGGCGAAGAGCATCGTGCCGGGGACGGCGAACCGCATCGCCTCGGGAAGGACGTAGGGAACGAGGGCCGCGATCTGCATCATCCCCAGCCCCTGCTGCTGGGCTTCCTTCACCAGCCCGAAGACGAGCATGAACAGCGTCAGCGCGGAGAGCGCCACGAGGAACACCTGGAGGAGCTCGAAGAGCACG
>SIAG01000038.1 GCA_009691925.1 Planctomycetaceae bacterium | reverse complement strand
CTTGCTTGTAGAGCTTCTCGGCGTTGTCCATGTCCTTGCGGACGTCTTTGAGAAAGATCGCGTAGTTCCCGAGATTGTTGGCATTTTTCGGATCCGCCTCGATGGCTTGCTTGTAGAGCTTCTCGGCGTTGTCCATGTCCTTGCGGACTTCTTCGAGAAAGTTCGCGTAGTTCCCGAGCAATTGAGGATTGCCAGGGAGCGCCTCGAGGGCCTCCCGATAAACGGCATCTTTTTCCGCAGGATCGGACTTGGCTGCTGCCTCTCGCTCCCACTTCCACCACGGTTTTGTTTTCTGTTGCTTGGCCAAGTCGCTCAAGGCCAGGGAGAGCAGGGCTCCTTCTGATGCAACGCTGTCGGAGGTTCGGCGTTCGGGCGAGGTCTTCGAATCCTGAATCTTCAACGAGAGTCTCGCCTGCTGGTCCTTGTAGCTGGCGATCCGCAACCGGTGACGGTCGTCAAGCTCGGAGAGCAGATCAGGAATCTCTAGTCTCTGACCGAGGAGGAGCATCAGTTCGTCGAAGCCGGGGATGGGCACCACGACGCCATCATGGTGGACGAGCAGATCACGGACCGGTTCCGGCACGGAGCCGAGAGGATTGAATCGCGATCCCGTCGGGGCATAAACACACCAGGCGAGTCCCCGGATCGTGCCGGGAGCCATCCCCTTCAGCATCCCCATCAGGCCGCGGTCGTTGCCGTCGTATCCGATGACGATCGGGGAGTATCGCTGCAGAAGTTTGGTGAGCGGCGCGCTCCACTCGTCCTGAAGTTTGCCGACTTCGTCCGGCTTGTTCAGCGGTGCGAATCCCAACGCCCCATGAATCTTGGCGATCATCGGACGGCGAAGGTGAACCCGGGCGTATTGTGCGAGCGAGCTGTCGCCCAGCACCAACGGGAATATCGTCGAGTAGATCGAGAGGGCGTCGGCGACGAGGTTGTCGAAGTTCGTCGTGATCACGACCTTGTGCGGCGTTCGCGCGAGGATGGCTGCCAGGACCGAGTAACCGAAGCTCGGTTCCTTGCCGGCCATGGCATTCTCGAGAGAGGCGTAGCCACGGTCGGGATCTTTTCCGAAACGCCGTTGGTAGAGGTGGGAATAAAACGTAGCTGCTTTCGTGAAATCGAAGCCCAGAATCCCGAGGCTCTTCTCGGTGGCCCATGCCTGCAAGGGCGGCTTGGGATCGAGCGCTTCGACGTGGAGATCCCGCACCCATTGATCGGCGAGCTCCGCTCCGGTGGGTATTCCGGAGTTCTTCGATGCGCCGGCACCGAGGATGAAGCAAAACGGTTTCTCGGTTTGATTCCGATGCTGCTCGTCGAAGCGATTGAGGAATCCCCCGAGGCTAATGGCTTGTGGCTCGCCCGTGGAGCTCGTCATGGCACTGGATACTCCCGCCGATCAGGGGTCAATCGATCATGCTGCCGTCACGCCCGCTGGAGCATCTCGACGGAGCTGATGTGAATCAGCGCGCAGAACACCTCCCGGTCTTCCTCCGGAAAGGTGACGATCACCTTCGTCTTCGAGAGTGCAGCACACTCCGGATGACGGATTTCATACGACTCGCCATTGGAGAGCCGGATCATGAATGGCTGAAACGGCTCCTGACGAAAGAGGTTGCGAATGCTTTCCATGGACATTGGATGATGGCTCCTGTGTGAACAGATGTTCATTGTGCTGCGGCAGCCTGCGGGAGTCAACCGCGGCCCCCGTCGTCTCACTCCATCGCCGGTAGGGCTCCGCAGGCATGGAGGGCGAGGATCGGTAGCGCCGTGCCGCTGTAGGTGATGAAGTGCCAGGAGTCGGTATTCAGGCTCCGCGTCCACCACCGGCCGCTGGCTCGTTGATTGGCCCCGAGCCACGCGATGCCCCGTGCGATCCCCGCGTCGTCGGCCGGCACGCCCGCTTCGCGGAGGGCGAGGATCGCCAGCCCCGTCATGTGGCCGTCGCTGGCCGGCGAGTCGAAATCGGGCTCGCTGCGGAGCTTTGCCGCGCGGTTGCCGCCCCCCCAGGCCTCCGGCGCTGCGAAGCTGCGGATCGACCAGCCGCCATCCTCGCGCTGGTGACGGCGGAGGATCGCCACGAGCTCGGCCGTGCCGGCGGCGTCGATGAGGACCGGAAAGCGGGTCGAGGCCTGGAGGAGGAGAACGCGGCCGTAGTCGTGCGGGGGTGGGGTGTCGTGGAGATAGCTGCGCAGCCGGGCGATCCGTGATTTAAGATCGTCGTCGCTGCCGGCCTCCGTGGCCGCAAGCCACCCCGGCGCCGTCGCTGCGGCAATCGCCGCCACCGTCGCTTCGTGGTAGGCGTCTGATTCATACGGCGGCCAGCAGTCGAGTGTCCCCCAGGTGCCACTGTCGGCCTGGATCGCAAACATCAGCCGCAGCGCCTTGTCGGTGTCGGCCGAGAGCGTGCCGGTGACATGCCGGTCCCACTCGGCCAGCCCCGCGGCGAGGTAGATCACCTGCGCCGGCTTTGTCGACTTGCGGAGATTTTCATGGGGCTCCGAAGCAAGGCTCGCCAGCTGCTCCTTGAAGAAACCGAGCGTCGACTCGGGGGGAGTTCCCAGCACGGCCGAGAGGGCAGGCCGGGCGAGCATGTAGGTGCCGTTGGTGTGGCAGCTGATGCAGCGGCGCTGCCCGCTCCAGGCGACGGAGCCCTGTTCGAGATGATCGATCGCCAAGCTCGTCGAGACGCTGGCGCGGCGCGGCTCGTCGGCCGTCGCCGCCGGCACGGCGATCGACTCGAAGGCGTATTGATGCGACTCGGCAGCAGGGAGGGGCGCCGGCACCGCTGCGCACGCGGAGAGAAGCAGCAGCCGGGCGATGGGGGCGAGCATGGCGGCTCGATGAGACGGGGCGACAGCGATCATCAGCGGAATCCTCCCAGGGCATTGGTTTGTGGGCAAAGGAGACGGTGCGGAGGTGGCCAATCGGAGGCTGGGAAGGACTTGGAAGGGATGGCTTGCTCGGGATCATCCCCCGTTCCGCAGGAGCGCGAGGAGATCGAGGATTTCTTCCTCCTCGAGCGTGTTGAGGAGCCCCTGCGGCATCGGTGACACGGTCGCCGGATGGGCGCTTTCGATCTCGCTGCGGAGGAGCTTGAGCGACTCCCCCGTCAGGGCATCGACCTCGACGCCGATCTCCCGGTCGTTGACCATGTTGGCTCTCCCGGTCACGACTCGGCCATCGGCGAGGACCCAGGTCGTGGCGTGATACTTCGGATCGACCACCTTCGAGGGCTCGAGGATCGACTCCACAATCGCCCGGAGATCAAACCGCTTGCCGATCGCCGACAGATCGGGGCCGACAGCCGATCCCGACGATCCGAGCCGATGGCATTTCAGACACTGCGCCGCGGCCAGCGCCTGCCGCCCGGCGTCGGCATCGCGCGGGGCGAGGGCCTTGTCGAGCTGCGGCTCGAGATCGGCCTGGGTCCATTGCCTCACGACAGGGCGCGGGGGCTGTGGTGGAAGCGGCTCTCCCTCGACCACGGGCTGCTCGAGGATCGCCAGGGCTGCCGCCAAGGCCGGCCGCTGGTCGTCGCGAATCGTCGCCAGGAGATCCTTCTCCATCCGGCTGATGATCTGGCCAATCAGATGCCCGCCGCGAAACTGCCGCGCCCCGGCAAACCAATCGAGGAGCCGGCGGTGCTCCTCGATCTTCCAGGGGCCTGTGGCGCGGACGAGCGCGTGAACCGCGTGGATTTGATCCTCCTGGCTGGCTGCCCTGTCGAGCCGGTTGATCACGCTATCGATCGCGCCGGGGGCGCCTGTGGCGACAAGCAGCTCGACGAGCTCCCGCTGCACAAGGGGCGATGGGTACCCGTCGAGTTCGGCCAGGAGCGCATGGAGCTTCTGGCTGTCGTCCGGCGGGAGATCGACGCCCCGGGCCAGAGCGATCGAGAGGACACGAAGGGCGAGGAGCGCCTCCGGCTCTGTCGTACCGATGCGCCCCGCCAGCGTCGCCCGGACGACCTCCAGTCGCTCCTCTGCCGGTGCCATCCGCACCCAGGCAAGCAGCCCTTCGCCGCGGGCGAGTGGATTCCGTTCGGCGCGAACCGTCTCGCGCCACGCTGCCACCGGCTGCCGCTCCAGCGCGATCCGCGCTGCTGTCCGCAGCCAGCGATCGTCCGACCCGAGCTCCGGCCAGAGGTTTTCGATCGCGGCCTGATTCGCTGTCGCGAGTGGCCCCCCATGAAAAGCCTCGAGCTCGCGGCGGCGGGCCCGGGCCTGCTTCGCGGCGGCGGCGACCGCGGGATCGACCGCCGGGCCAGAGGGTACGGTCGCCGCATCGCCCGTGAACGACACTCGATAGAGCCCCGACTGCGAGCCGCGGCCCCCCGTGATGAACCACAGATTGCCGTCGGGGCCGAACGCCATGTCGCAGACATTCATCGGGCTCCCCTCGCCGAACAGCTCGTCGGTGGCCGTGTACGTCGCCCCGTCGGGGGTGAACCAGGCGGCGAGGATCCGGCCGTGCTGCCAATCAGCCATGTAGAGGGCGTCGCGCCACTTGCCGGGGAACGTGCCGCGGTGGCCGAAGACAACGCCCGTCGGCGAGCCGAGGCCGGTCTCGAGGGTGGCCGGGAGACTGTCGGGGTAGGACGGGGGCCAGTTGTGCGTGCTCCACCGCCAGCCATAGTCGGCCCCCGAGACAACATGGCTGACGCGCGTCGGCCGATACCACGGCTGGCCGACATCCCACTCCATGTCGCTATCCCAGGTGAACCATTCGCCGTCGGCATTGAAGTCGGCGTCGACCTGATTGCGGAAGCCGCCGGCGAACACCGTCCATTCGTTCCCCTGCGGATCGAAGCGGAGGAGATAGCCGACCCGGTCGTCTTGGCCGCCGTCGGCCGGATCAGGGAGGAGCCGATCGGTGTGCGGATCGCGGTAGGGCGATTCTGGCGAGGTGCCTTCGGGGAAGGTGACGTCGTTGCCGATGATCGACCACAGCGCCCCGTCGGGGCCGACGGTGAGCTGGTTCTGGCCATGCCCGTAACGGCTGCGGTAGTCGAACGATGTGAGTTTCGTGCGGTCGGAATACGTACCGTCGCCCAGCGTATCGCGAAACCGCCACAGTTCCTTTGTGTCGCAGGCGTTGACGTAGATCGAGCCGTCATGGACGAGAACACCGCGGCAATGGCGGAGCGTGTCGTCAAGGCGCGTAAACGACCATGCCCCTCCGGGGGCCTGTGGTGACGCGAGCCGGGCGACGCCGACGTCGTCGAGGCCGACGACGATCCGCCCCGCTTCATCAAAAGCCATCGAGATCCAGGAGCTTTCCGACTCCTGCGCCGAGCGGACGAGCTCGACGGTGAAACCGGCCGGAACGGTGATCGACGTCGGCGGGGTGGCGGACCGCGGCGCGGCGAGAGCCGGGGACGCGAGGAGCGCAAGGCACGCGACAAGGAGGAACCGGCTGGGCATGGTCGTGGTCCTCTAAAAAAAGTGACAAAAAGAGGCGACGGGTCGTGGGCCGACCCGCCGCCTCCCCTGGTGACAGGCGTCGCGGGGGGCGATCAGGCCTTGAGGGTGTCGTCGTGGCGGCCGGTGGCCGGAGGGAGATCGCAGGCGTGGACGGCGTGGAGCGCCGCGATGGCGCCGGCCTTCTTCTCTGCGTCGTTATCCTCCCACTCGATATTGATCGCCCCGGAGTAGCCGGCCCGGTTGAGCTCGACGATCATCTCCTCGACGTTGACGCTGTCGCGTCGGCTGCCGGCGGTGACGAAGTTCCAGCCGTTGAGCTTGTTGCCCATCGGTCGGTGGCCCCCCAACCGCCCGGCGCGGGTCGGGCCTTCGATCACCTGCACCCCCTTGATGTGCGCCGTGTGGATCGCGTCGCCGTATTCGCGGATGAAGGCGATCGGGCAGACGCCCTGCCAGACCATGTGGCTGGGATCGATGTTGAAGCCGACGACGTCGGTGCCGTAGCCCGCCTTGGCCAGCGCCTGGAGATAGTCACCGGCCGACTCGATATCCCCCATCGCCCGCTCGCCCGGATGGCATTCGAGATCGAACGTCACGCCATACTTCCGGCAAGCGTCAAACACCGGAGCAAACCGTTCAACAAGGAGCTCCAAACTGACATCGAGGACATCCGGGATCGAGCAGCCGCCGATCGACTTCGGCCGCGGCGGAAACTCGAAGAAGTGGCTCCAGCAATGGGCCGGGGAGCCGACGAAGCCGGGGACGGCGACGGTCCGATCTTGGAGCTTGCCGAGGTAGTGGGCGAGGCGCACCGAACGGATCAGATCCTTGCAGGCCTTCTCCTGCATCAGTTTCCCCACCTCGTCGGGGACGAAGTAGGGATTGGTGCGCGGCGGCTCGTTGCCCGCCTTGCGCCACGTCACGTAGGCCTCGACGGGCGCGCCGCCGATGAACTGGAGCGTCTTGGCGGAGGGCTCGTCACCCAGCACCTGCCCCTGGAGATGGGTGGCGATCGAGAAGATTTCCAATCCCCGCTGCTTCGCCTTCTCCACCCGGCTCTTGGCGTAGGCCTCGGCGCCGCTTTCGGTGTCGCACTGGGGAAGATCGAGCTCCCACGAAGCCTCCTCCCAGCCGTCGAACCCGTTCTTGGCGAGGAAGTCGAGCCAGGTGTCCTCGGGGATATCGCCAAACTGGCCGCGGACGAGGCCAATCTGGTGGTAGGAGTGCTTGCCGGAGCGGTGTGTCTTGGTCTGGTGAAAGCCCATATCGTCTCCCATGCTGGCGCCGGCTTCCCCGCAGCGGGGGCGGCGGTGAATTGTTCCCCTGATCTGCCGGCCCACTTCCAACCGCAACGCGGTGGGGGCCAGCCAATCACCCCAATCGTCGGTGGTGGCCGCGTTCCTGTAAATCCCCGCCCCTTTCCCACGGCAGCCGGCCGGGGATACGCTCCTGGTGGCACGCTCCCCGGGAAGTCCGACGGGCCCCCTGGAAACCGTAGCCTTTCGCTTCCATACAAAAAGTCGGGCCTCATGGCTGCTTGGAAATGACCCCTCCGGTGGCGGCCCCGGAGGGGAGCGTTCGATCGACCCGTGGCGACCCATGGCACCCATGGCGACCCATGGCGACCCATGGCGACCCATGGCGACCCATGGCGACCCATGGCGAGGGAGTCGATGCAATGACCAGCGACGACACGGCCCCTGATGGGGACGGGGCAGCGGCTTCGGCCGGCTTCGCCTTTCTTTACGACAGCCTCGCTGGCCGGTTGCTCGGCGCCGCGCGGACGCTCGGCTGCAGCGGCACGGAGGCCGAGGACATTGTTCACGATCTGTTCGTGCGGCTGGTGCGGTCGGGGGCCTGTCTCGGCGACGTCCACGATCCCGAGGCCTATGCCTTCACGTCGCTGCGGCATGCGGTCGCCCGGCGCCGGCAGCGGAAAGCCCTCGAACGGACGGCGATCGAGCGGATCGGACGGGAACGCGAGGCCGATGGCCGGATGGTGACCGACGAGGCGGCCGGCGTGTCCGACGAGCCTGACGCCCGTCTTGCCCGGGCGCTGGCCGGCCTGCCGGAGGCCCAGCGGGAGGTGGTGGCCCTGAAGATCGATGGTGGGCTGACGTTCGCGCAGATCGCGAAGGTCACCAACGTCAGTCTGAATACGGCCGCCGGCCGGTATCGCTACGCCCTCGACAAGCTCCGCGCGGCCCTCGCGGTGGAGGTGATCCGATGAACCTTTTCGATCCTCACGACGGAGACGACGCAGACGACGCTGTCGGCCCCGGACCGCATCCCAGCGGCCGCTGGATCGAAGCGCTCCTCCGCGGTCGCGGTCTCCCGGTGCCGGATGCCGGCTTCCGGGGCTCCGTCGTCGTGGCGATGGAGGAGGCGGCCCTGGAACGCCGCCTGATGCGCAGCGGGGAGGCCCGGTTTGCTCCCGCAGCGAATCCGCGGCAGCGGCTCCTCCCCGGGATGCTCGCCGGGATCGCTTTGGCGCTCGTCGTCAGCATCGTGCCATGGGGCAGCGGAAGCCGCGGTGGAGTCGCGCCGGAGGCGACTGCCACAGCGCCGGTCATGAGCGCGCCGTTGGCTCCCGACGAGCCTCCCGACGTTCACCAGGCACTCGCCCTCCTCGATGCCCGCCGCGATCTGTTTGCAGCGTTGTCGGGCACCGGCCGGCAGCGCGCCGAGTTTTAGGTTTCCGGCCGCGGCCTCCCGCACTCGTGCGGTGTGATGAGCCGCACTTGCGCGGCGGGTCAGACCGCGGCGAGCGCGGCGGCGAGCGTTTGGAGAAACGTGGCGACGTCGGCCTCGGTGTTGTAGCCGTGGAGCGCTACGCGGAGCCGGCCGGCGTGGTGCATGACGTGGATCTTTCTTTCGTGGAGGAAGCGGTGGAGGGCATCGGCCCGGGGGTGGCGGAAGGCGAGGATGCCCGCCAGCCGCGCCGGATCGGTCGGTGAGAGGAGATCGACGCCGAGGGCCCCCAGGCCGGCAAGGCACTCGGCAACCAGTGGCTCGGCCCGGCGATCGATCGCGGCGACGCCGACGCCCAAGAGATACTCGATCGCCCCCTTGATCGCGTAGAGAGCGGGGTAGTTCGGCATTCCGACGGCGAAGCTCGCGGCGCCGGGGAGGCTCTCGGCCCGCTCGAAGCGGTCGGCCCCGAAGGCGTCGTGGAGGTTGAACCAGCCACCGGCCGGCACGGTCCAGGCGTCGCGGCGCGTTGGCGGCACGCCGACGATCCCGCCGCCATGGGGCCCGAGGAGCCACTTGTGCGTGCTCGAGACGATCAGATCGGCCCCGGCGAGCGCACCCGACTCGCGATCGAGGGGGATCCGCCCCAGCCCCTGCGTGATATCGACGGCGAGGAGCGCCGGGGAATGGCGGTGGACGATCTCGGCGGCCACCGGGACGGCGGCGCGGAAGCCGTTGTAGAAGCTCACCAGCGGCAGGGAGACAAGCCGTGTCCGTGGCGAGAGGAGCGCGACGAGGTCTTCGGTCACGAGGCTTCCTCCCCGCGAGCGCCACACCTTCACGGTGGCCGGGCAGCCATCTTGAAGAAACGGCGTGACGCTCGACGGGAAGTCGAGATCGGTGACGACGACCTCATCCCCGTCGCGGAGCCCGAGGGCGAGGGCGGCGAGATTGAAGGCTTCGGAAGAGCAGGAGCAGATGGCGACATCGTCGGTGTCGAGGCCGATCATGGCGGCGGCGAGCCGGCGGGCTTCCGCATGGACCGCGGCGTGCCGCAGCCGGCCGTCCATTCCGAGTTGCTTGTCGCGGAAGTACTGGCCGAGCCCCTCACCGACAGCCGGCGGCGGAATCCCCTCGGCGGCGGTGTTCAGATAGACGATTTCCCCGAGGGCAGGAAAGTCGCGGGCCCGCGTGGCGGCATCGAGCATGGGGAACCTGTGGAGCGCGAGATCGCCGCCGGGCAGTGGGTAGGATCAGGGCATTGCAAGAGAATACCGCGGAGGCCTCCCACCATGCGTGCCCGACTGATTCTCAACGGCAAGAAGGCGGGGCTCCAGCCGGTCCGCGACGCGGTCTATGCGCTCCGCCGCGCGGGGCACCCGATCGAGGTTCGCGTCACCTGGGAAAAGGGGGATGTCGAACGGCTCGTCGCCGAGGCGGCCGCCGACGGCGTGGAGCGGATCATCGCCGGCGGCGGGGATGGGAGCGTCAACGAGATGGCCAATGGCCTCATGCAGCTTGCGGGAATCGAACCGGCGCGGCGCCCGGCGATGGCGATCCTGCCCCTCGGCACCGCCAACGACTTTGCCACCGCCTGCCGCGTCCCGATCGATCCTGTCGCGAACTTGACGCTGGCCTGCGAGGGAGCGCCGCGGCCAGTCGATCTGGCCCGGGCCAACGACCGCTACTTCGTGAATGTCGCCTCCGGGGGCTTCGGGGCCGCGGTCACCGCCGACACGCCGGTGGAGCTGAAGGACTTCCTCGGCGGCGGGGCCTACACGCTGATGGGGATTCTTAAAGCGGTCAACTTCCGCCCCTACGCCTGCACGCTGCGAACGCCCGATGGCGAGAGCAGCGCCGGGATGATCGTCGGCGCCGTCTGCAATGGCCGCCTCGCCGGCGGCGGCCATCCTGTCGCCCCCGAGGCCCGGATCAACGACGGCCTCCTCGATGTCGTTTCGTTCGCGCCGTTCGTGCTCAGCGATATCCCCGAGGTGGCAGCCGAGCTGGCCGCGGCGGTCTCCGCCGGTGCCCCTTTCCGCGGGGGGCGATGGATCGTCCGTCAGCGGGTGCCGTGGGTTGAGACGGACAGCCCCGGCGAGCTTCCGGTGAACCTCGACGGCGAGCCGATGAAGGCGCACCGCTTCCGCTTCGAGGCGGTCCCGGGGGCCGTTGCCATGATCCTCCCCACCGACTGTCCCTGTCTGTGACGCTGGGAGTCAAACGACAAAACCCTCCACGCCCCTTCCGGTCGCCTGCCCAGCCCTTGAACGGCCGCGGTAGGATGGCTGTCGGGGGGGGGGCGACGCGCCGGCACCGCACCGGGCATCGAGCGCCTCCGCCACGAGCGCAACAGCCTGCTTGCGCGAGTCGCCACCCTCGAGCGGATGCTGCCGACGGAACCGGTGGTGTGAGTGTCTCGGGCGGAGCGCGAATGCTTCCCGCCGACTGGCCCTGCACCGGCGCGGCCGACACTCTGGCACTGGGATAGAATACGAGACGTGTTGACGGGGCAGCTTCTCCGTCGGAAAGGTTCGAGAGCCTGGGGAATCCGCGATGGACGGCCGGACGACCGACGACGAGGGGAAACGCGAGATCCGGTCGACAGGCTTTGGTGAACCCGCGGCCGGTGTCCCTGACGCCGATGGCCGGCCCCCGCACGACTCCCCAACCGTCGCCAGGAGCAGCGTGTCGGACGGAGCCATTTCCTCCGTCGCCTTCGCCAGCGGCATCGAGTTCGAGTCTGGAGCCGTCATCGCGTCGTCGGCGGCGCCCGCGTCGGTCGACCATACCCTCGAGCTCCATCCCTGGTCAGACGGCGGCGCCTCCGGCAGCGCGGCCGGCACCGACGCGCCCGAGCCTGGCGACGACGCGCTCTCAGGCGTCGGCTCGGCCGTCAGCGGCAGCCGCTACCGGGTTGTGCGGGAGATCGGCCGCGGTGGCATGGGGATCGTCTACGAGGCGTGGGACGTGTTCCTCGAGCGCCCCGTGGCGATCAAGTCGCTCCAGGTTTGCGGCGACCGGCCGGCCCAGCTGCGACGCTTTCTTCGCGAAGCGAAGATCGCCAGCCGATTGAACCATCCCGGCATCATGGCGGTCCACGAGTTCGGGATTACCGACGATGGCCGCGCCTACATGGTGATGAGGCTCCTGCGCGGCCAGACGCTGCGGCAGATCCTCGACGCCAGAAGCGACCCCGCCGACGATCAGCCCCGGCTCCTGGCCGCCTTCCTCCAAGCCTGCCAAGCCGTCGCCGCGGCGCACGATGCGGGAGTCATCCACCGCGACCTCAAGCCCTCCAACGTCATGGTCGGCGAGTACAGTCTCGTGACGATCATGGACTGGGGGCTGGCGAAGGTGCTCGCCACGTGGGAAGACCCCGATCATGGATTCCACCACGAGTCCCCCGGCGACGGGCCGCACACCGTCTGCGGGGCCCTCTTCGGCACGCCCGGGTATTTGGCGCCGGAGCAGGCTCGGGGGGAGACCGAGGCGATCGACCGCCGCTCCGACGTCTTCGGCCTGGGGTGCATGCTCTGTGAGATCCTCACCGGATCCCCGCCGTTTCGCGGCGACGGCCCCGCCGACGCCTGGCGCCGGGCCGCCACGGGGGACACCGCCGAGGCGCTTGCGCGGCTCAAATCCTCCGGCGGCCCAGAGCCTGTGGTGCGGCTCGCCCGCCGCTGCCTTGCCGCCGATCGCGTCGCGAGGCCTGCCGATGCGGGGGCCGTCGTCGACGAGCTCGTGGCTTACTTCGAAAGCGGACAGCGCCGGGCGGAGCAGCAACTCGTGCGGTTCTTCGATCTCTCGGTCGACCTGTTTTGCGTCGCCGGTCTCGACGGGTTCTTCCGCCGCGTCAACGACAACTTCCACCGCCTGCTGGGGTACACCGAACCCGAGCTGCTCTCGAAGCGCTTCGTCGACTTCGTCCATCCCGATGACCGCGAGGCGACCCTGACCGAGGTCAGCCGGTTGTCGCGCGGCGAGACGACGCTCCGCTTCCGCAACCGCTACCTCCGCGCCGACGGCATGGCCGTGTGGCTCGAATGGAACGCCCGCGCCGTGCCCGACGAGGGGGTGATCTACGCGGTGGCGCGGGACGTGACCGAGAGGGTGCGCTTGGAAAACGATCTCGAGAAGTCGCGGCGCGACGTGGAGGACTTCACGGAAAACGCGAACGTCCCCCTCCACCGCGTCGACGCCGACGGGATCATCGTGTGGGCCAACCGGGCGGAGCTCGAGTTCCTCGGCTACGAGCGCGAGGAGTACGTTGGCCAGCCGATCGCGAGGTTCCATGCCGACGCGGACGTCATCGCCGACATCCTCTCCCGGCTCAGCGCGGGGGAGGCCCTAGCCGGGCACGCGGCGCGCCTCGTGGCCCGAGATGGCTCGATCCGCCGCGTCGCCATCCATTCGAGCGTCTCTACAGAGGAGGGAGTCTTCCGCCACACCCGCTGCCTGTCGTTCGCCGTCGGCGCGACGAGCGTCGACGATCGCCTCGCCCGGGTCGAGGCGGAACGGGACGCTCTGCAACGCCGCCTAGCCGACCTTGAGCACGATGCACGGGGCCAGACGCCGGCAGCGGCGACGCCCGAGAGGGCGTCATGAGAGAGGGGCGCGCCGCGCCGCCGATGCTGATCGCCGTGGGGGGAATCTGCACGACGACGCTCTACCGGGTGCCCGCGGTGCCGGCCGTGCCTGGGAAGGTGCTCGCCACCGCCGCGGCCGAGGTAGTCGATGGCATGGCCGTGTCGGCGGCGTGTGCGTTTGTCCGCCTCGGGGGGCAGGGAGCGGTGTGGGGGCGCGTCGGCGCCGATCCGCGCGGCGCAGGGATGCGCCGCGAACTGGCCGCGGCCGGTCTCGATGTTTCCGCCGTGCGGAGTGTGCCGGGGGGAATATCGTCGATCGCCGTCAGCATCATCGATGCCCGGGGCGACCGGCTCGTCGTCCCCTACCACGACGCCAGCCTCGATGCCGCGGCCGACTGGCTCCCGCTGGAGCGGATCGCGAGCGCTGATTTCGTTCATGTTGACGCGCGCTGGCCCGAGGGCGCCGCGGCGGCGCTCGTGGCGGCCCGGGCGGCCGGCGTGCCGGGGATGCTCGATGCCGACATCGCCCCCACCGACATCCTCGCCCGGCTCGTGCCACTCTCGTCGCATGCGGTCTTCTCCGACGCCGGGCTCTTTCTCCACACCGGCATGAGCGATCTCGAAGCGGCGCTGCGGCTGGTCGCCGCCGATCATCCCGGGCATGTCGGCGCCAGTTGCGGGCTCGACGGCTATGTGTGGATTGAAGCCGGGGAGCTGTGGCGCGTGCCGGCGCCGCGCGTCGAGGTCGTCGACACGCTCGCCGCCGGGGATGTCTTTCATGGGGCGCTAGCGCTGCGGCTGGCCGAAGGGGCGACGATCCAGGCCGCCGCCCGGTTTGCCGTCGTCGCCGCGTCGCTCAAGTGCACGCGCTTCGGCGGCCGGCTCGGCTGCCCATCGCGTGACGAGGTCGAGCGTCACCACGGTTGACAGCGCTTCAACACCATCGCTACACTCCGCCGCCGGCCCTCCGTCGACTGTCGACAGAGAGCTTTTGGAGGTGGCAGGGCTGGAGGGGGCTTCATGAAGGTCGTGATCACAGACCGGTCGTTCGACGACATCGATCTCGAACGGGCGATTCTCGAACGGGCCGGATGCACGGTCGTCGACACGCGTTCGAAAGATCCGGCCGTTCTCGCTCTCGCGGTCGCCGATGCCGATGCGGTGATCACGCAGTTTGCCCCGATCAATGCCGACGTTATTGCCGCCATGGGGCGGGCGAAGGGAATCGTCCGCTACGGGATCGGCTACGACAACGTCGACTGCGAGGCCGCCCGAGCCCGCGGCATCCCCGTCTGCAACATCCCCGACTACTGCATCGATGAGGTCGCTGACCACACCCTCGCTTTCATCCTCGCCCTGACGCGGCAGGTTGTTCCCCATGCGACAAAGGTGGGTGGCGGCGGCTGGGGGCTGGCCACCGGCGTCGAGGGCTTCCGCACGCTCGCCTCGATGACCAGTGGCGTCGTCGGCGCCGGGCGCATCGGCCGCGGCGTGATCCGCCGGCTTGTCGCTTTCGGCGGCCGGGTGGTCGTCAGCGATCCGGCGGTGGCCGAAAGCGCGATCCGTGATCTCGGGGTGGAGCCAGTGACGCTCGATCGGCTCCTGGCGGAGAGCGATCTGATCACGCTTCACTGTCCTTCGCTGCCGCAAACGCGCGGCATCGTTGGCACGGCGAATCTGGCCAGGATGAAGCCGGGTGTGTTGATCGTTAATCTCTCCCGCGGGGATCTCGTCGATCCAGCCGCGTTGGTTGCTGCGCTTGATTCCGGCCACGTCGCCGGCGCCGCGCTCGATGTCTTCGCGCCGGAGCCGATTCCAGCTGGCCACGCGATCCTCGGCCGCGCGAACGTCATCCTCGCCCCCCATATCGCGAGTGTCAGCCCGGCGGCGGTGCAGCGGCTCCGCCGTGGCGCCGCGGAGCTGGCCGTGATGGCGATCCGGGGCGAGCCGCTGCCGAGCGTCGTCAATGGCGTGGGCTCGGCCACGCGGGGCTGACGGCACTCGATCTCCGGAGAGTTCCCACGCGGGAGTAAGGTCCATGTCGAGCGATCATCCCGCCCCGAGCCCGATCCCCGTCGCGATGCTCTCGGCCTGGGTTGAGCAGGCCTTCCTGCGCGCCGGGCTGTCGGCGACCGACGCCAGCCATGCCGCAGAACCACTGGTCCTCTCCGACGCGATGGGCGTCTTCACCCACGGCACGAAACTCCTCCCCGGCTATCTGAAGAAGCTCGTGGCGCGGGGCTCCAAGCCTGACGCCCGGCCGCGGATCGTCCGCCAGGGGCCTGGGTTTGCGGTCCTCGATGGCGACGCCTCCCTCGGCCAGATCGGCTGCCGCCATGCGGTCGATGTGGCGATCGAGAAGGCGAGGAACGTCGGCGTCGCCTATGTCGGCCTGCGGAACACCGGCCACATCGGCGCCGCCGGCGTCCAGGCCGTCCGCGCCGCGCGGGAGGGCTTCTTTGCGATGGTCGTCGGCAACGACCGGCCGAGTGTCGCCGCCGCCGGATCGCGCGGGGCGGTGTTGGGAAGCAATCCGCTCGCCTGGGGGGCGCCGGTGCCGGGGGGGGATCCGATCTTCCTCGACATCGCCACCGCCGCTGTCGCCGGTGGGAAGGTCTACGCGGCCGTGGCCCGCGGCGAGCCGATTCCAGCGACCTGGCTGATCGACGAGCGCGGCCTGCCCACCGCCGATGGATCCTTGTATCCGCAGCATGCGAGCCTGGCGCCAATGGCGGGGCACAAGGGCTACGGGATCGGCGTCCTTGCCGAATGGCTCTCCGGGATTCTTGCCGGCGGCGCGGTGACGACGCAGGTGGGGAGCTGGCTTTTCGATCCCCCTGGCGATCCGACGCTCCACAACGCCGGGTTTATCCTTTTCGACATCAGTGCGATCGCCGATCCCGACGCCTATGCCGCGTCGCTGGCCCGCTTCGCGGCAGAAGTCCGGGGGGCGGCGCCTGCCGAGGGGAGCGATCGGGTCCGCCTTCCCGGCGACCTCGAGTGGGAAACGTATCGCCACAGCCTCGCCGCCGGCATCGCGCTTCCCGCTGATGTGCGGGCGAAGCTTGCGGAGGCGCACGCGATCGTCGATCTTAGATTGCCGTGGTGAAGGGATCGCCGTGGTGTTGGGGTGTAAGGGAATCCGGGGGGGATGTTGCATGGTCCGCTTGCTTCGATCGTGGTGCCTGCCGCTGCTGGCAATCTCCGGGCTGCACGGTGGAATGGGATTGCGCGCTGATGAGGTGGACGATCGGGCACCGCCGCCGCTGGTTCTCGGGAGCTCG
>SIAG01000037.1 GCA_009691925.1 Planctomycetaceae bacterium | reverse complement strand
CGTCCGTCGGACATTCGCCGTGTCCGATTTCCCATCGCTCACAGCAGCCGGGGCGTGATCTGCATTGAGCCGAGTCGAGACGCAACCCACCGCCCACGTATCCTGCGTTCCGGAGTCGACCGCCCGCCGGTGGTTCTGGGGGGGAAAGAAGATCCCGGCCCAGGGCGAGGCGGCTTCATCGTCACCCCCCGAGAGATGCTCCCGCCTGATGGCCCCTCCGCGAGCGATACATCAGATAGCCCCCCGAAGCCGCACACGCCAAAGCGATGAACACGAGCCAGAAAACACGGCTCTGTGAATCCCTGCTCGGGAATGGATCGGCCAGTCCAAACGCAGCCAGTGCAAACTCCGATTCGGGCGTAGGGCCGAGATCAAGTCGTGTAACGTTGGTCACTTCCACATTTTTGTGCACGCCCGGGCTTGCTGGATTCGCGACCCACTGTTCCAAGTAAGACAGCAGGGGAACGCCCTTTTCCTCTGCAGAATAGACGAGTTGTCCGTAGTCGAGCGAACTCTCCTTCGCTCCGGGCATTCGGACGACCATTTCGTACGATGCCAGGGCCCAGCATTTGTCGGACAAAAAGTCACATCGGCATTTGATGTGGGCGTCCGATGTCATGCCCTCCTGACGCATCGGTGTTTCCCACACGACCCGGACAAGGTCGCCCACGGAGTCCACGGAGAGGATTTTGAATCGCGGGTCCTTCAGGAGTTCGCTGATTTCAAGGTCACGCACGCAATACGGGGCATAGAAGAGCGGAAGACCAACGCGCAAATCACCTTCCGACACCGGCCTCCGATCGAACCAAGTGATGGCGTAGTCGCTGTTCGCTCGATCTCTGGCGACGTTGAAGTGATATCCCTTGCCGTTCGACAGCGCAGTGGCAGCGCCCTTTTTCGGGCCGTCGAGGTGGTCTTCCACCGATTTGTGGAAGTCCCCTGATTTCCAGCACTCGAGGTTGGCTCGATGCGCGCTGCCGATGGTGCTGGTGAACTCGGCTTGGGCGTGCATGTGAGCATAGACGTCCTTGATCCTGGCAACGGCAACGGGGTACTGTTGACGAAACTCAGCCTCTGTGATGCCGGAGGCTGTTCGAGAAAGGCAACCCAACAACAGTGGCACGATGAATCGCCATCGTTTCATCACATGAAACTCCCTGTACGAGCGAAGAGGTCGTGGCTGACTTCTGGCTTGAGCGTCCGGTGATGACAGTGCGGAAGGCGTGGTGCCGGTTTGGGAAGCGATCGAGAGGATAATCGATCAGATGCAATTGCACCCGAGCGCTTTTTGCTTGCATTGCAGTGCGCACGTGCCGTTGCCGCCCGTGCAGTCCCTGCCGTTGTTGTTGTCGACAGGGCATCCCTGCCCGTTGAGTCTTTGAAGCGCAATTGCGGCGGTCGCTTGATTGAGGAAGATGCCCGACAGCAGAAACAATGCCAAGATCGTAATCTTGTGAATCAAGTTCATCGCTCGGACTCCAGGATGGGTTAAAAAAATCACGAATTATCGAACTACTATTGCCTTGACTGTGAGGATCATGGGGTCATTCGCATTGTCGAATAATAGTTGTGCTGCTTGAGCAAACTTGGATGTGCCGCTTGTTGACCCAGCGAGTATTACGTGGGTAGTTAAGTCGTGGGAATCGCGGCCCGCCACGACGATCGGCAGACCTTCAAAGGCGATGCATCCTGAAATGCACGTACTTCCGAGAATTCGCACGGGTTGATCGGACCGATTCCTGATCGTGAAGCGAGCTACTCGGGATTCAAGATCGTGGACTGTTCCAAAGTCATGGATTGGTTTTTCGCAAACCATCGGGCTGTAAGAACCGTGAAGGACGTCAAAGGCGCGTTGTGGCAGCAGGAAAGGCGCGACGAACACCGCGATTGCGAGCGCGATAAAGACGAGGGGCGATAGTATCCTGCGCCATTTCACGAGCCTGTCCTCCAAAAAGGAGATTGAGCAGACTGAGTCCACGAATCTGATTGCAATCCCGAGTGTCCCCGATGATCAATCGCAAATATCGTGAAAGTCGAATAATCGTGGACATCCCGAATCGAGACTGATACATGCCACACGTTCGAAAAGGCTGGTGCCAGCACCTCTGGAGGAAGAAGTCGATAGTCAGGCGGTATCGTTTGGAGACGATCGACGCTCTGTCTCTCCGAATCGCAATCCGTCGATCGAGCCCCCATCACCCAGTAGGTGGAGTGTATGCCCCCTCGCGCTCCTCCGTCAACCGGGGCGGCTGGCTTGGATGATCAAGAGCACCACGAAGGCTTCGGCGATTGACCCGAGCGGCCGCCATTCGACACAGGACGCCAACCGCCAGGAGGGCGGTCGTCCTTCAGAAAACGCTCGCCCACGGAGCGCTCCGCCGCGGGCCCGGAGGGGGGCGGGCGAACGCCCGGCGACGGGCACGGGCGACCCCGAAGCGACGTTTGAGCCAAGGATCGGGGAAGCCCAGAGGGCCTCGAGCCTGTGGGTGATTCGTCGGCGGGGCCGGCAAAAGTTTCGTCGTTTCTCGGAGGACCTCGTCACTCCTCAAGCGTTCGCCGATTCCCGCCTCGCCTGAGCGTTGGTACGGAAGCCCCTTGCGTGATCTCGCGATGCGATCGGGAAGCCCGAGGCTATCTCGGCGCTGGCAGCGGGAGCGATTCGATCGGGACCGGTGGCCCGGGGGCGACGAGGGCGCCGGGGGGGAGTTGGTCGGGGCGGAGGGGGGCTCCGTAGACCGGGCCTGTCGGCAGTGGGGCGGCACTGGTCGTGCTGGCGGCCGGGCCGGGGAGTGTGGCGGGGAGGCCGGTGGCGGGATCGGCGGCTTGGTAGGCGGGGCCGGCCTGTGGCACCGGCGCCACGCCGAGCCGGCCGAGGATTTTGCCGAGCATCTTCTGCTCGAGGAGCGGGTCGCGGCCGAGCGGGATCCAGCCGATGTTCGGCGTCGGATTGGCGACGGGCCGCGGCTGGTCGCCGACCTGCTGGCCGAGCGTGGGGAGCGGTGTGCCGTAGCGGTAGAGCGAATCGTCGTTGCGAAACGACGCGCCGCCGGCGGTGGCCCGCATCGGCCGGGAAAGGTTTTCGAGCTCCTTGAGCACCACCGCCTCGACCCGCCACCCGGATGGATCGGGGATCAGCCGCATCGAGCTCGAGCGGCGGATCGACTGGAGCGTCGATTCGAGCCGCTCACGGAAGCCGACCGAATCGCCGCGCCACGGTTCGAGGAGCGTCGCGCCAGTCTGTGGATAGGTGTCGATCCGCCCCTCGGCCGGGATGCCGTTGGCAAATACGACACGCTGCTCCGACTGGATCTTGAAGAAGTCGTCCATCGTGTCGACCATCTGCTGCCAGACGACCTCGGCATCGATCGGTGGGATGACGACGCTATTGCTCTGGGCTGGCGGCGGGCCGGGCGCGACCGGGCCACCGGGGCCGATGACCGCGCCGGGAGGGAGCGGCGCGAACGGATCGGGGGAGGTTGTCGGCGAGGAGAATCCGGGAAACGGGAAGAGGGGCGTCGGCGGCGGCGGCGGGAGCGGTTGAACGATCCCCGGGAGCGTCGGGGCCGGCACCATGGCCGGGGCCGGGGCCGCCGGGAGCGGCAGGACGGCCGGCGCGGGGAGTGACTGACCGGGGGGAGGGAGTTGGAGCGTGGGGACGATCGCGCCGTAGGGAGCGGCGGCGGGGGGAGGCAGCGGCGCCTGAGCCAGCGACATCGGCGCCGCGAGCGCGGCGAGCGCGGCGGCAAGGAGCGGCGCGAGGCGAGCGAGGGCGAAGGGCCGGCGGCGGGGGCGTGGCATCGGCGGCATCCCACGAAGGTGCGGCCGGACCGGGCCGCAGGGGGCGGGATCGTCGCGGCCGAGGGCCCGTGGCTCAAGGCCAGTTCCGCTCCGGCCGGCGGCGGAGGGCACGCCACACGAGCGACACGCCGTAGCCGATCGACCAGAGGGTCGCGAGAAAGCTCAGAAGGAAGAAACTGCCGATGACGAAGAGGGAAACTAACGAATAAAAATGCCCCCTGTCTTCGTTGTGTTCCCTAAAAGACTTCTCAACGCGGTAACGCTCAACCTCGAAGCGCTGGCGCTCGAACTCGAGGCGCTGGCGCTCGAACGCCTCGACCTCGGGGTTGGCAGAAAAATTTGGAGGTGATTCGAAGCCCGGAAGCCGGGGGGTCGTGGCGGGCTCGGTTGGATGGGAAGAATCCCGGAGCGACGTCGACTCAAGCTCGGCTTCGGCCTGCGGGAGTTGTGGGGCCGATCTGTCTGTCGGCACGACAACGACGGGCCGTGGCGGGGGGGGCTGCGGACGAGCGATCGAGCCGCTCCGGGCGCCGAAGATCACGAGGATGGCCAATGCGACGGCCAGTGCGCCGATAGAAGCGCCGATCAACACCAAGCGTCGCCCCCGCGGCCTCAAACGATGGTCGACAAGCGGACTGGCCCCGCCCCAGCGATCGCCGTCTTCGCCCCGCCGGTCCTTCTGGCCGAGGGCCTCGCCGAACACCCCGGCGATGCTGTCGGCGTCGCGGCCCCTCCCTCCCCTTCCCTGCCGATGGGCGCGGAGGATAGCGCGGACTTCGCCGGCGTCGAGGTTGAGCTCGCGGGCGATGTCGGTGACGGTTTCCTCACCGAGGAGATCGCGGCCACTGGCCTCGAGCGCCGCGGCCCGGTCGAGCACGCCGTCGAGGCGGGCGTCCGCAGCTGATTCCCGGCTGCGATCGGCTGCCGGCGTGGCGCGCCGGTGCCAGGGAGCAGCGTCGGGCAGTGGCGGCGGGGCCGCGGGGCCCATCGGGGGGATGAATCGGAGGTCGGTCGTCGCGCCGGCGGCTGCGGGCAGACCCGCGAGGGTGGCGGCGGCCGACGCAGCCGAGGAGAAGCGATCGAGCGGATCGGCCGACACGAGCCGGTCGAGCCAGGCGGCGACATCGGCGGGGAGGTCGGGGCACAGCAAGCGAATCGACGGGATCGGCTCGGTCGTGATTTTCCGGAGGAGCTTGAGGGGGCTCGAGGCCGACAGCGGTGGACGGCCGGTGAGCATCTCGTGGAGCGTGGCGCCGAGGCTGTAGAGATCGCTCGACGCAGTGGCTTCGTCGCCGAGGGCGACTTCAGGCGCGAGGTAAGTGAGCGTGCCGAGGAGCGAGCCCGAGGCGGTGAGGGTGTGGTGCCGATCGGGGCTGCGGGCGAGGCCGAAATCGGTGAGCTTGTAGGTGCCGGCGGCGGGGCCGGTCGTGGCGAGGAGAATGTTTGCGGGCTTGATGTCGCGGTGGACGATCCCCGCCGCGTGCGCGGTGGCGAGCCCGTCGAGGATCTGCAGAGCGCAGTCGATCACCGTCGCCGCCGGCAGCGCTCCCCTCCCCTTCACGATCTGCTGGAGGCTCAAGCCCGGCACGAGCTCCATCGCCATGAATGGGGGCCTAGCGGCCGGATCGAACTCATAGATCTGGACGATGTGCGGCGAGGCGAGCGACGCAGCGGCGCGGGCCTCTTCTCCGAAGCGGGCAAGCGCCCCCGCATCCTCCCCCGGCAGCGGTCGAATCACCTTCACAGCAGCATCGCGGTGAAGCGCCTCGTCGCGACCGCGGTAGACCGTCCCCATGCCGCCGCGGCCGAGCTCGCCGACGATCCGGTAGCGTCCGATGCGCCGCGGACCGGGGCCCGGGGCGCTCCAGGAGGCGGCCCGATCGAAAGCCCCCGGTGAATCGTGGCGGATTTCGTCAAGCGACTGGGCGAAGCGGCCAAGCGACCGCCGGGCATGATCGGTTTGGAGGAACGCGGCCAATCCATACAGCATCAGACCTGGGGCGACGCCGGTGAACAGCGTGGCGAGGACGACGAGAAGTCGGACCGGCCCCACCGGCACATCGAGCCGGGCCGCGAGTCGGCGGCAGACGCCGAGGAGGACGGGGCCGCGATCGGTGGATGCGAAGCCCGGAGAGGAGTCTTCGGGAGAGCCGTCTGACCACGACATCACCACCCCCGCGGCGAGATAAAGGAGCACGCCGGGGAGGATCCCCGTGAACAGCGTGATCAGCGCGACGAGGAACCGGACGCCGCGCACGGGGACGTCGAGGCTTTTTGCCAAACGCGAGCAGACGCCGAGGATGCACGAGCTCCGTGACGGCGCCAGCGCGACGCCCGCGAGGGCCATCGCCCCGGTGGAGATCACCCCGAACGACATCAAGGTGATCGCCCCGACGCCGAAGAGAACGAGAAGCTCGAGGATTCCCATGTCAGATGCGATCCTGGGTGGCGGGGAGGACGCAGCCGAGGACCAGATAGACGCACAGCCCCGGGCCGATGCCCGAGAGGAAAATCGCCGCCACGGCGAGGATCCGGACGGCGAGCACCGGCAGCCCCTGCCGGCGGGCCAGCCGCCAGCAGACGCCGAGGCACCGCGGCCCGGGGCGCGATGGCCAGGCCGACAGAAGCGCGGGCAAAACGATCGCCGCTACTGCGGCGTAGACGACGATCTCGAAGAAGCCGAACATGCCGATCAGCGGAGTCATGGGAGCCTCGTAGGCAAGAGGGGAATGATGAGGTGGATCGAGCTCGCGGAACGCCCGGAAAGCGACGGTCAGTTCGCCGCCGGGCGCCGCGGTTCCCGCTTGAGCCGAGCCAATTCCTCCTCGATCGCGTCTGATTCCTTGAGGACTGCAAACGCCTCCTCGAGCGACGGCTTGTGGAGATCAGGACTGATCTCTTGGAAAGCCTCCATCCGCTCGATCCGCTGTTCGAGCTGGTCGAACTTCGTCACGGCATCGTACCGGGTGACGCGCTCGATCACCCCCCGGGTGCGCTCGTGCGTGGTGGCGCGCTTGTGCCGCTGGACGAGGAGCCGGTGCCGCTGCCGGGCATCGACAAGCTTTGCCTCGACCGCGCCGATGTCCTCCTTGTAGCGGGCGACGACCTCTTCACAGCCGGACGCTTCCTTGGCGTGGGCGTCGCGGAGCTCCTCGAGCCGGCGGCGCTCGCGGATCGCCTCGCGGGCCAGATCCTCGCGCCCCTTCTCGATCGCCAGCCGCGCCCGCTCGTCCCAGGTGGCCATCGCCGTCTCGGCGGAGGCCACGGCCCGCTCGGCCCGCTTCCGGGCGGCAATCGCCCCGGCGCAGTTGGCCTTCACCTCGACGAGCGTGTCTTCCATCTCCTGGATCATCAGCCGGATGAGCTTGTCGGGATCCTCTGCGGCGTCGAGCATCGCATTGAGGTTGGAATTGATGATGTCCTTGAGTCGCGTGAAGACACCCATGGGAAGGCTCCTAGCCAAGGGGGGGCGGGTTGATGGACAGATGAAATGCACGTGGCGTGCCGAAGGCGTGTCGGGGCGTCGCTGTTTGGCGGACGGTCGGGGGGACGCCCCTGCGCTTCGCCGGACGCTCGCTTCGGCCATCCATGGCCTCTCGCTCGCTCGACGCCGGCCGCGCTTCGCCCTCCTATCCTGCGCTTGCCGACAGCGCCGCCTCGGCTTCAGGGACGTCCCCCCTTCCTGGCAACACGAAGAAGTGAAAAGAGAACTGTGTGGTTAAAATTGCCAGGTATGGCAAAATATGCCTTGGATTGGTTTTCATTACCTTTTCCCGGAGAGTTCTTTCGTGCGTGTCGAAGAGGCGATCGGTCGCTCGGAAGCCTTCCTCGCGTTCACGGAGCGGCTCTCCCGGGCCGCCACGGTCGATCGGCCGGTCCTGCTCATTGGCGAGCGGGGAACTGGCAAGGAGCTGGCAGCGGCCAAGCTCCACTACCTCTCGCGGCGCTGGGAGGGGCCCTTGGTGGCCCTCAATTGCGCGGCGCTGGCGCCGGCGCTGGTCGAGGCGGAGCTTTTCGGGCACGAGCAGGGGGCGTTCACCGGCGCCACCCGGGAACGGGCGGGGAGATTCGAGGCGGCCGATGGCGGCACGCTCCTCCTCGACGAAATAGGCCTGGTGCCACTGGAGTCCCAGGAAAAGCTCCTCCGGGTCGTGGAGTACGGCACGTTCGAACGGGTGGGGAGCTCGCGGCCGACGCGGGTCGATGTCCGCATCGTCGCCGCCACCAACGCCGATCTCCCCGCCCTCGCCCGGGCCGGGCGTTTCAAGGAGGATCTTCTCGACCGGCTGTCGTTCGAGGTCCTCCATGTGCCGCCGCTTCGCGAGCGGCGGGAAGATATCGCCATCCTCGCCCGGCATTTCGCCGGCCGGATGGGGCGCGAGCTCGGGGGTGATGCGGCCCCGGAGCTCACGGCCGAGGCGCTTGAGATGCTCGAAGCCCACCCCTGGCCGGGCAACATCCGCGAACTCAAAAACGTCGTCGAGCGGGCGGTCCACCGGGCCGAAGGGGGGCCGGTTGGAGTGGAAGCGATCGACTTCGATCCCTTCCGACGCCCCGGTGAGCCGGTCGCCGGGGCCGGGCCAATCAGTGGCGTTGCGCCGGTCGATCCGCCGGCGGTGCCAGGCCGTCTCACGCTCCCTGCCTCGCTGCCCGAGGCCGTCGCCAGTCTCGAGATCGAGGCCCTCCGGGGCGCCCTCTTGGCCACCCGTCACCATCAGCGGAAGGCGGCCGCCCTTCTCGGCCTCACCTACCACCAGTTTCGTGGCCTGTTCCGCAAGCATGCGGCGCAGCTCGAGGAATGACCGCAGGCGGTCGAAGCGAGTCCCAAAGCGACAGGGCCGCCCCGGAACACTTCCGGGACGGCCCTGCGAGGATCATGCCGTGGGGGGCGCGGCGGCGTCAGCCGGCGCCGAGACGCTGCGCCAATTCTTCGAAGCGAGCGGCAAACCGCTCGTGGGAGGTGTGGAGGTGCTCCCCCTGCGAGATAAACCGCATCCGGTCGTCGCGCCCCAGGCCGAGGTCGGCAAAGACGCGTTCGAAGGGGCTGCGGGCATGGGCGTAAACAATCAGCAGCTTGTGCTCGTCGAGCTGGACCTCGATCGGCCGCTCCGGATGGAGGACCGCGATCCCGGTGCAGCCGTCGTCGAGGAGGAGATTCTCGAAGTCCCACAGGACGCTCTCGAGCACCGTCCGCTCGACCCCCTCGCGGGTGACCTCGACGGGTGTGCCGCCGTCGCCATGGCTCGATTCGAGAACGATATCGACCGTGTCGCCAAGCGGTTCGAGGAGGCCAAGGAAGGCCTCGAAGAGATCCTCGCTCGAGACGGCACCGACCAGCGCTGGCAGCTTGGCCCCGCCGGAGGGATCGACGTAGGTGTCGAAGCGGTACCCGGCCTGTGGCACGACGTCGAGCTGCCAGCTGGGGCGGACGGCGTCGGTGAGGGTGAAGCGGCCGTAACGACGGCGGGCGAGATGGGCCTCGAGCGTCGCGCGGTCGGGGGGCGACACATCGGCGATGGTCGGGGCACGGCGGCCAGACTGGGTGGCGGCGAGGTAGTCGTCGAGGAAGCGCATGATGGGGGTGCAGCGGAGAAGTGCGGTGATGGCAGGACCGTCAGGGACTTTCCTCGGCGGTTGGCACAACCCTAGGACACGCTGGCCCGCCGTGCGCCGCCGGCCCCCCCACGGCCGCGGATTCCCCGTGGCCCGGCGGCGGTCGTTGCCCTCCGGCCACACGACCCGCATAATCCGCGCTTCGCCACCACCAGGAGACGCCTCATGGACGGGAAAATCGTCGCCACAGGGATCACCTTCGACGACGTGCTGCTGGTGCCCAGGCACTCCAGCGTCGTCCCCGCCGAGGTCGATGTCGCCACCCGCCTGACGCGCGGGATAGCCCTCAAGATCCCGATCGTCAGCTCACCGATGGACACGGTGACGGAGAGCGAGATGGCGATCGCCTTGGCCCAGGAGGGGGGGCTGGGGGTGATCCACAAGAATCTCTCCGTCGAGCGCCAGGCGGAGGAGGTCGACAAGGTCAAGCGGAGCGCCAACGGGATCATCGTCGATCCTGTCACCCTTCCCCCCACCGCGACGGTGGCCCGGGCCCGCGACGTGATGGATCAGCACAACATCTCCGGGGTGCCGATCACCTCCGACGGGCGGAAACTCGTCGGCATCATCACCCGCCGCGATCTGCGGTTCCTCGAGAGCGGCGACACTCCGATCTCCGACATCATGACGTCGTCGGGGCTCGTCACGGCCACCGGCAACGTCACCCTCGACGAGGCCGAGAAGGTGCTGATGGCCAAAAAAGTGGAGAAGCTCCTCCTCGTCGATGCCAAGGGGCATCTCACCGGGCTGATCACGATCAAAGACATCGACATGATGAAACGCTTCCCCCACGCCTGCAAAGATCCGCAGGGGCGGCTGCGGGTCGGGGCGGCGATTGGTGTCTTCGATTTCGAGCGGGCCGAGAGCCTGATTGCCAAGGGGGTCGACGTCCTCATCGTCGACAGCGCCCATGGCCATTCCGACAACGTCATCGAGACCGTCGCGGCAATCAAGAAACGCTGGGCAATCGAGGTGGTTGCGGGGAACGTGGCAACCCGGGAAGGCTGTCGCGATCTCATCAAGGCTGGCGCGGATGGAGTCAAAGTTGGGATAGGTCCCGGGTCGATCTGTACCACACGGGTCATCTCCGGTGTCGGCGTTCCCCAGATCACGGCGGTCTGGGAAGCGGCGCAGGAGGCGGCCAGTGCCGGCGTGCCGGTGATCGCGGACGGAGGGATTCGCTACTCGGGAGACATCACCAAGGCGATCGCCGCCGGGGCCCATTGCTGCATGCTCGGCGGGTTGCTGGCGGGTGTGGCGGAAAGCCCGGGCCAGACGGTGCTCTTCCAGGGGCGCACGTTCAAGGCCTACCGCGGCATGGGATCGCTCGGGGCGATGGTCCAAGGGTCGAGTGAACGCTACCGGCAGCGGTCGAGCGGGCGCGACGGTGACAAGTTGGTTCCGGAAGGGGTCGAGGGGCGCGTGCCCTTCAAGGGTCCCTTGAGCGTGTTCGTCTATCAGCTCGTCGGCGGCCTGCGGGCCGGGATGGGCTATTGCGGCACGCGGACGATCGATGAACTGCGGCGCGATGCCCGGTTCATTCAGGTGTCGGCGGCCGCCGTGCGGGAAAGTCATCCACATGACATCGTCATCACCCAAGAAGCTCCAAATTACAGTGCTCAATCAAAGCAGGAGTGAGCGGCGCCCCGGACGGCTCGCCGTCGGCGGTCTCTGTGCTGCCCTCGTGGCAGGCGCCGGGCTGCTGTTGGCCGGGCCCGGCGTCGAAGATCGCTTTGCCGGGAGCTTTCGGCAGCCTCCTGCCGCCCTTCCCGCCTACCCGGTCCCCTTCGAGAACGACTTGGTGGTGTTCCCCGAGGCGCCGGCTGCGGAGGCCGAGCTCGCCGCCGAGGAGCGCGATGGGATCCTCCTCGTCTCCGGAGGGGCTGACGCTGACAACGGATCGGCGGAGGCCGAGATCGTCCTCGCCTTCGGCAAGAGCCTGGAGGGAGTCGACGACAACGACCACGGGATCCTCCTCGTCTCCGCCGGGGCCACGGAGCCCGACGCGGTGATCGCGCCAGCGAACGAGCCAGCGAACGAGCCAGCGATCGAGCCAGCGATCGAGCCAGCGATCGAGCCAGCGATCGAGCCAGCGAACGAGCCAGCGAACGAGCCAGCGAACGACCTTGCCGAGATGCTGGTGATCGCGCTGGCCGACGAACCGGCTGCCTCCAATCCCCTTCGCGACCGCGATCGGGGGCAGGCCGGCAGCCGGCTCCGTTCCCGCGATGCCGGGACGGCGCGGCGGGATGCTGCCCGGAAGGATCCCTGCGGCGAGGCCTCAAAGGCCTGCCGCGATGCCCTCCAGTTCATCCGTGACGACGACATCGCATCGATCGACCTCGACATCCGCGTCGGCGGCACGCCCGGGAACGATTACCCATGCGAGTGTCGTCTCGAGGGCGAAACCTTCCAAGAGCGTCGCTTCGCCTCCACGACAATGACCTGGAAGGCGGCCGGCTACTGCCACAAGCCGCTCTACTTCGAGGATTGGGAACTGGAGCGCTACGGCCACTCCCGTGGCATGTTTCTCGATCCGTTCATCGCCGGAGCACACTTCTTCGTGACGCTGCCAATCCTCCCCTACAAGGCCGGGATGCAGGCACCGTGGGAATGCGTTTATCCGCTCGGCTACTACCGCCCCGGCAGCTGCGCTCCTTGGACAGTCCCGGGGGTGCCCTACAGCCCGCGTGGATTCGCGGTTCAGGCGGCCACGGTCACCGGCTTGATCTTCCTCCTCCCCTGACGGCGGTGCCCGTCGTCGCAGAGGCGGCCACGGCGGTGGGCCTTAACGACCGGTTCGTAGGGTGGCCAGGTACGCGTACCGGCGGGCCACCGATTCGATCCGGACATCGGCCCTGCCCGACCGGCCGAGCTCGACGAGGGTCTGGTGGACCTCCGGCCACTCGGCGGCCTGACGCCCGAAGAACCAGGCCCTGAGGCCGGCGGAGAACGCCGTCGGCAGATCGCGCTGATCCCAGTGGTCGACGATGAGGATCAAGCCCCCGGGGCTGAGGTTGGCCATCGCGGCCCGGAGGGCCTGCTGCCAGGCGGGCACCATCGACAGGCAGTAGGAAAAGAAGATGGTGTCGAATCGTTCCTCGCGTCCGAACATCCGCCGGGCATCGAGATCCTCGGCCAGCCCCTGACGGAGGACGACCCCGGCTCGCCCTGGTTCGCGGCCGGCCACGCGCCGGATGCTCCGCTCGGCCGTGGTCAGCATCGCGTGGGAGGCGTCGAGCCCGTAGAGCCGTCCCGGCTCCCGCCGCGCCGCGAGTCGGAGCAGGTTGCGGGCGGTGCCGCAACCGACCTCGAGGGTGGCGGTCGACGGACCGGTGATCACCCGGTCGAGGAGTTTGTCGCATCCGAGGAGCGTGAAGCGCCGGGTGACGTCGTAGACATGGCGGCCGTACCGGTACTTGCGGTCCATGGCCAGGGCCTGCGCCGCGATCCACGGGCCCAGATTATTCGACGACGATCTCGGCCAGCCCCCAGGCGGCGGATCGGGACGGGAGCCGTCACGACCCGCCCAGCTCATGCCACCCCCGGTTTTCCGTCCTCGTCGGCGTCGGCAAAGCGATAGAGATGGAACATCCCGTAGATCGCCGAGCGGTCCTGGAGATGGAGCCGGCGGGCCTCCTCCTGCTCGTAGACAAACTTCGCCCGCGTGGCCGGCTCGAGGGACGTTTCCACCGGTGACTTCTCCCCGGCAGTCCTGAAGATCACCCGCGTGCCAGGGGCACCGACCTTGGCGACGTGATCCCACAGCTCCTCGATCACCGGCGGCGGCATCCAGTCCTGGCTGTCGAGGAAGATGAAGCTGTTGAGCGCGCCTGGCTGCTCCGTCCGGAGGTGGTCAGCGAGCGAGGCGACGTGGGTCTCAACGCGGCCGACCATCGACTTGATCGTCTCGTAGTTCTCCGACTTGAGATAGTCGGGGAGGGCCTTGCGGCCGTCGTGGTCGTACCGCCTGCCGAAGGCCTGCCAGGCGAAATAGTTGTCGTCCAGCGGGAATCCGCAGGCGAGACGGCGGACACGGTCGCGGTACATGTCGAACAGCTTCGAACCGTCGTTCTCCTGCTCCGCGAGCATGGCGGCGTGCTGGCTCGGGGGGATCCCGAGGCTGTAAACCGCCACCGGCTGGCGGCCGAACCAGCGGACGATCCGATTCTGGAACAACGGATCGAAGAGCCCGTCGAAGATTTTTTCCTGCTCCGCGACGCTCTTGGCGGTGAGGAGTTTCGCCGGGTCGCGGCCGAGGGTCTTGGCGAGCCCGTGGACGACCCGGAAGAACTGCCCGAGCTTCGATTGTTCGTAGTAGCCGCGGCGGAAATAACTGATCCGCTTCGGCCCCACCGCCCGCCCGGGCCAGTCGCTCGTCTCCCAGAACGACCGGGTCATCGGGTCGAGGTGATTTCGCAGGTAACGCTGGTAGTTGGTGACGTTTTCCGGGTGCTTGCCGTAGCCGAAGAACTTGTAGAACGCCTCGTAGTCGGGGAGGTGCTCGAGGGCGGCGAGCTTCAGCCGCGTCACCGCCATGTGATTCGCGTTGAGGTCGACCGCGACGATCCGCTCCGGCTTGTGGATGAGGTAGTTGAGAACGTTGCAGCCGCCGCTGGAGATCGTCATGATCCGCGATCCCGGCCCCATGCGGAGGGCCTGGGCGTCGACGCGCGGATCCTCCCAGATCTGGTTGTAGACGAAGCCCTTAAACCAGAGGGTGAACATCCGCTCGAGCATCCCCCGCCGGCTCGTCGCTTTGTGGTGATGGACCGCCTTGCGGAGATGGGCCGAGGTCACGGCGTGGGCCACATCGGCTTGGGTGGAGGCGGGCCGGGCTGCGGAACGGGCCATGGTGATCGGGGCTCGCAGGGAAGGGAGAACCTAGCGGAAAATCGAGTCTACCGCACGCCGGCTAGGCTGCGGAGGACCGGCCACGAAACGCCCCTGCGGCGGAGGGGGCTGCGGGCCCGCGAGTCGTGCCCCCAATTGCCCGCAGCCGGGCGGCGGCCCTGACCGGGCGGCGGCCCTGACCGGGCGGCGGCCCTGACCGGGCGGCGGCCCTGACCGGGCGGCGGCCCTGACCGGGTGGCGGCCCTGACCGGGCGGCGGCCCGCGCGGATCAGCGGCCGATGTTGCTCGGCACGGGCGGCCGCGACGGGGCCGGGGCCGACTGGTCGATCGCCTGGGTCAGTGACTCGACCGCGGCGGTCAGGTCACGCCCGAGCGCACCGATCGCCTTCTCCGCGGTTGACAGTTCCCGGCGGACGGTGGAGAGCCGCGCTGCGAACGCGGCGGCGGTCCGCTCGGAGGCATCGACGTCGCGGTTCCAGTGGTCGATATCGTCGTCGAGCTCGGCCTGTTCGGTGTTGCGGAGGGCGATCTCCTCATCGGTGCTTGCCTTGGCCCCGGCGAGTTGCCCGATCGAGGAGTCGATCGAACGCTTTTCCTCCTCGAGGATCCGTCGCATCACCACCAGCCCGACGACCTCGAACGGCAGCGCCTTGCCGTTGGACTGCAATTGCCCCGCTCCGCGGAGGGCGACATTGCCGTCGGCGAGCGGCCGCCGAAAGACTACCGAGGTGATCGTGGCGACCCCCTCCGCCTCGAGCCCCTTGGCGGTCTCGAGGTCGAATTGGACCGTCCGCCCCGGCTCGAACTCGAGGGGTTCACCCTGTGGCCGCTGAAACGAATGGGGCTGTTTGAACTCGACATTGGCCCAGTAGAGCCCGGGCGGGATCGACCAGGTCGACGTGAAGTCGGCACCCCGCTCGCGGAGCACCGCGACCTGATCGGCAGGGATTGAGGGGAGCAGTTCCCCTGCCCGGAAGACCGAGGTCGTTCCGTCGGCCCAGGTGTAGTCGAACGCTTTGTTGAACACGACGCGGGCCCACCGGACCCCGAGGGGGGGCGTTTGAGAGGCCATCGGGTCGGCGACCGGACGTGTCGCCCCCGGAGCGATTTCTCCATCGGTCGCACCTCCGTCCTCCCCGTCGGTCGGCGGGACGGTAGCCCCCGCCTCGGCGGCCGCGTACACGGTGTCGTGGAGCCGCAGTTCCTCGAGCTTCCCCTCGAGATGGCGGAGCATCGCCTCGGGGTCGCTCTTCCGCGGACCGGCCGACCCATCGAGCTGTTCGGTCGGGGCCTGTCCGGCATCGCCAGCCGTGGCGTCGCCCCCCGGCGGGGCGGGCACGGCGGTGCGGTAAAAGGCGATCGAGCGGTCGATGGGGAGATCCTCGTACACCGCCACCTGCCCGTCACGCGGTTGGGCGAGGGCCTTGAGATCGGCGGCGTCGGGGACCGAGATGTTCGACACCTTGAAGAAGTTTTTTTCGACGGCGTCGACGCGGTAGGCACCCAGGAACCGCCCCCCCTGCTCGATCGGCGTGGTGTCGAAGACGTAGAGCTCCGCACCGGGATTGATCGTGGAGTTTTCCAGGCCGGCGATCGTGATCGTGCCGGGGCGCCCCTCGGCCGGCGGCACGAAGTCCGCGTTGTCCCAGTGACGCCCCCGCCAGGTGTTGATCGTGTCACGGACGCGGGCCCACCGGTCACGCTCGTTCTCGAGCGTCGCGATGGGCTTGGAGGCCGGGTCGGGACGGAGCTTGCCGCCGGCCGGCACGAGGGCATCCCGCTCGCGGGCAATTCTGGCCTCGTAGGCGGCGACGACCTTCCGCCACTCGCGCTCGCGCTGGCCGAGCATGCCGACGAGGAAGAAGGCGCCCACCGACGTCAGGAGGATCAGCCAAGCGGCGACGATCGTCCCCCAGTTCCAGCCTTTGTGGCCGATCCCGAGGGCAATAGCCCCGACG
>SIAG01000036.1 GCA_009691925.1 Planctomycetaceae bacterium | reverse complement strand
GGATTACCACCGGAGCCGGAAGCGGTGGCGGCGTTCGTTGCCGATCCCTCCCCCGACGCGTACGAACAACTCGTCGACCGGCTCCTCGCCTCGCCGCGCTACGGCGAGCAGCAGGGGCGGCACTGGCTCGATGTCGCCCGCTATTCCGACACCAAGGGCTATGTCTACGGCCGCGAGGAGCGGTTTTTCGTCCATGCCCCGGTGTACCGCGACTGGGTGATCGGGGCCTTCAACGAGGATCTCCCCTACGATCGCTTCGTCTCGCTCCAACTCGCCGCCGATCGGCTCTGCGGGGAAGGGGATCCCGACCTTGCCGCCCTCGGCTTCCTCACCACCGGCCGGCGCTTTCTCGGCGTCACCCCCGACATCGTCGACGATCGGATCGACGTCCTTACCCGCGGGTTCCTCGGTCTCACCGTCGGCTGTGCCCGCTGCCACGACCACAAATACGATCCGGTCGCCACGGCCGATTACTACGGCCTCTACGGCGTGTTCACAAGCTCTTATGAGAAGCTTGTGCCGGTGCGGGCCGCGGCCGGGGCCACGCCTCCGACGCCCGAGTTCACCGCCGAGCTGGCCAAGCGTCGGCGGGCGCTCGACGAGGGCTCGCTGCGGCTGCGGGCCGAGAGCTCCGAGCGCTTCCGGGCCCGGGTTGCCGACTATCTCTTCGCCCAGACCGAGCTGGGGAAATACCCCGAGCTCGGCTTCGACCAGATCATCGCCAAAGACGATCTCATCGCCGCGATCGTCCGCCGCTGGCAGGCGTTTTTGAGTCCCGATCGAGCGGCGGGGGATCCAGTCTTCAGCCTCCTCGTCGCCCTCCTCCCGCTCCGCGCTGAGGGCTTCCCCGAAGCCGCGGCGGCGAAGCTCGCCGAGCTGAAGGCCGCCGGGGCCGCGATCCACCCGCGGGTCCTCGCCGCGTTCGAGACGCCGCCGGCGAGCTTTCGCGAGGTGGCCGATCGCTATGGCAAAGTGTTTGCCGAGATTGATGCCGCCTGGAAGCAGCGCTGCAGTCAGGCCGTGGCGGCAAGCGCTCCGCTCCCGCAGGCGCTCCCCGACGCCGCCGACGAGCAGCTCCGCCAGGCGCTCTACGGCCCCACGTCCCCCTGCACGATTCCCGATGAGCCGATCGCCAACATCGAGACGCTGATGGATTCCGATTCGATCAACCAGATCTGGAATCTCCAAAACGAGCTCGACCGCTGGCTGATTCCGCAGCCAGGGTCGGCCCCGCAGGCGCTGGCCCTCTTCGACCGGGGTGCGCCGCAGGATGCGCAGATCTTCAAGCGCGGCAATCCGGCCAACAAGGGGCATGTCGTGCCGCGTCGCCTGCCGGCTGCCGCGACCGGCGGCGACCAGGGGGCCTTTGCCGACGGTAGCGGCCGGCTGGAACTGGCCCGACAGATCGTCGCCCCGGACAATCCCCTCGCCGCGCGGGTGTGGGTAAACCGGGTGTGGCGGCAGCATTTCGGCCGCGGGCTCGTCGAGACGCCGAGCGATTTCGGTTTGCGTGCCGAGCCGCCGTCGCATCCGGAATTGCTCGACGCCCTCGCCGCCGGCTTGATCGCCGATGGGTGGAGCACGAAGCGGCTCCACCGCCGGATCGTCACGAGCCACACCTACCGGCAACAGTCGGGGCGCATTGCCGGGGCGGCTAGCGCCCAGGAGATCGATCCCGAGAATCGGCTTCTGTGCCGGATGCCCGTCCGGCGGCTGGAGTGGGAGCCTTTCCGCGACACGCTCTTGGTCGTCAGTGGCGATCTCGATCCGGCGGCCCGCGGCGGGCGCGGGAGCGACGTCCTCGCGGCCGGGCCCGGGCCCCATCGGCGCAGTGTTTACTGCGTTGTCGATCGGCAGTTCGTGCCAGGAGTGATGAGCGTCTTCGACTTCGCTAATCCCGATCTCCACATGCCGAAGCGGCTGGAGACGACCGTACCGCAGCAGTCGCTCTTCGCGCTCAATCATCCCTTTGTTGCCGAGCGCGCCCGATCGCTGGTGCGCAGGCTCTGGCCGGAGGAGAGCGCCGAGGAGCCCGGGCTCGCGATCGAGCGGATCTGGCAGGCGATCTATCAACGATCGCCGACGAGCGACGAGCGCGAGGGGGCGATGGCGTTCCTCGCCACGGCGCCTGCGCTTGAGCCACCGGCCCCGCCGCCACTGCCGGAAGACGGGAAGCCCGCGCCACCGATTCCGCCGCCGCTGCTCTCCCCCCGCGAGCAGCTCGTGCAGACGCTCCTGCTTTCCAATGAGCTCCTGTTCGTCGACTGACTCTCCCCAGGAGGCCGTCCCGATGACCCCCGCACACCTGCCCCTTTCCCGTCGTGAGCTTCTTTCCCGCAGTGGTCTCGGCCTCGGCATGCTCGGGCTCGCCGGTGTCCTCGGCGATGCCTCGGGCGGGGCCTTGGCGGCTGGTGATCCGCTTCTCGAGCCACTCTCAGTGAAGGCCCCCCACTTCGCCCCGCGGGCCAAGCGCGTCATCCATATCTTTTTGAACGGCGGCCCGTCGCAGGTCGACACCTTCGATCCCAAGCCGGCGCTGGCGAAATATGCCGACCAGCCCGCCCCGATCAGCTTTACGACCGAACGGAAAACCGGATCGCCGCTGCCGTCCCCCTTCGGCTTTGCCCGCCATGGCGAGAGCGGCCTCGAGATCAGCGACATCTTCCCGAAGCTCGCCGGCCACGCCGATCGGCTCGCGGTGATCCGCTCGATGCATGCCCAGGTGCCCAACCATGAGCCGAGCCTGATGCTCATGAATTGCGGCGACTCCGTCCAGCCGCGGCCGAGTGTCGGGAGCTGGATCCTCTACGGCCTGGGGACGGAAAACCAAAACCTCCCCGGCTTCGTGGCGATGTGTCCCGGCGGCCATCCGGTGAAGGGGCCCGACAACTGGCAGTCGGGCTTTCTCCCCGGCACGCTCCAGGGGACGTCAATCGACTCGCAGCACACCGAGATCGAGAAGCTCATCGAGAACATTCGCAGCCCGCATGCGAGCGCCTCCGTGCAGCGGCATCAGCTCGACTGGCTCCAGAAGCTCAACGCCGCCCACCGCGAGGCCCGCGGCGACACCCGGCTCGATGCTCGCATCCATTCCTTCGAGATGGCCTTCCGGATGCAGGTGGAGGCCGCCGAGGCCTTCGATCTGACGCGCGAGTCGGCGGCGATGCGGGGGCTCTACGGCGACACCGTCCATGGCCGGCAGACGCTCATCGCCCGCCGGCTCCTCGAGCGCGGCGTGCGCTACGTGCAGCTCTGGCACGGGGCCGGCCAGCCGTGGGACAACCACGAACAGATCGAGTCGAACCACCGCACCCTCGCCGGGCAGATCGATCAGCCGGTGGCGGCGCTGCTGACGGATCTCGCCGAGCGCGGGATGCTCGACGAGACGCTCGTTCTGTTCGGCGGCGAGTTCGGCCGGACGCCGACGGTGGAGCTCGGCGGCGACGGCAAGGCGAAGGCGGGGCGCGACCACAACCACTACGGCTTCTCGGTGTGGCTCGCCGGCGGCGGCATCAAGGGGGGGCAGGCCTACGGCGCGACCGATGACTTCGGCTTCCGGGCCGTCGACAAGCCGGTCAGCGTTCACGATCTCCACGCCACGATGCTCCATCTCCTCGGCTTCGACCACGAGCAGCTGACATACCGCTACGCCGGCCGCGACTTCCGCCTCACCGACGTGTCGGGAACGGTTCTGCGGGAGCTCGTGGGCTAGCCTCCCGTTCTCTCCCCATGCTCGAATCCTTTGCCGACGTCGAGGCTCTCGAGGAGCATCTCTCGCGCCCCACGCTTGGCGTTGTCGAGACGCTGGCGCGACTCGATGGCGATGTCGTCATCCTCGGGGCCGGCGGGAAGATGGGGCCGACACTCGCGCGGATGGTGCGCCGTGGGCTTGACGCCGCCGGTGGCCGGGGCCGACGCGTGACCGCCGTTTCCCGGTTCTCCGATTCGCAGGCGAAGCTGGCGCTTGAGCGTCATGGCGTCGCCACCGTGGCCTGTGATCTGATGGACGGGGAGGCCGTCCGACGGCTCCCTGATGCCCCCCTCGTGATCCACATGACGGGGCAGAAGTTCGGCACGACCGACGCCCCGGAGCGCACCTGGGCTGTCAACACGCTCGCCCCGGCGATCGCGGCCCGGCGCTACCGGCGATCGCGGTTCGTGCTCTTCTCCACCGGCTGCGTCTATCCGCTCCTGCCGGTGGCGGGGCCGGGGGCCGACGAATCGACGCCGCTGACGCCGCTCGGCGAATATGCCAATGCCTGTGTGGCGCGGGAGCGCGTCGTGGCCTACGAGGCATCCAGGTCGGGGATGCCTCTGCTCCACTTCCGCCTCTGCTATGCCGTCGAGCCGCGGTATGGCGTGATCCACGACGTCGCCCGGGCCGTGGCCAATGGGCGGCCAGTCGATGTGGGGATGGGATTTGTTTCTTTTGTCTGGCAGCGCGACGCGGGTGCGCGGGCCATTCAATGCCTCGCCCTGGCCGGGAGCCCGCCGGTGGCCCTGAATGTCACCGGCCTCGAGCGGGTGTCGATCCGCGCGCTGGCCGGGCGGTGCGGAGAGTGGCTCGCTCGGGCTCCGACGTTTGTCGGTACGGAAGGGACGGAGGCCTGGCTGTGGGACGCGCAGGCCTGCCAGCGGCACTTTGGCCCCCCCGAGACGACGACCGACGAAGCGGTGGCCATGGTCTGCGACTGGATTGGCCGCGGAGGGCCGTCGCTCGGCCGACCGACCCATTTCGAGGTTAGCGATGGAATCTTCTGAAGCGCTCGATCGCGACGGCGGCGTGCGGCGCTGGCTCGCGCGCGGGCATGTGATCCCGGCGCATCCGCTGGCGCTCTCTTCAGAGCGCACGCTCGACGAGCGCCGGCAGCGGGCCCTGACGCGCTATTACCTCGCCGCCGGCGCCGGCGGCTTGGCCGTTGGTGTCCACACCACCCAGTTTGCGATCCGCGACTGGAACATCGGCCTGTTTCGGCCCGTCCTCGAACTTGCGGCCGAGGAGATCGCCCGGGCCGGTCGGCCGGTGGTGGCGATCGGCGGAGTCTGTGGGCCGATCGGGCAGGCGGTGGCCGAGGCTGCGGTCCTCGAAGAGCTTGGCTACCACGCCGGGCTGGTGAGCCTGGCCGGGGTCGCAGGAAACGAAGCCGCGCTCCTTGATCATTGCCGGGCGGTGGCGGACGTGATTCCACTGGTCGGCTTCTATCTCCAGCCGGCGGTTGGCGGGAGGGTGCTGTCGCATGCTTTCTGGCGCGGGTTTCTCGAGATCCCCGCGGTGGTGGCGATCAAGGTCGCCCCCTTCAACCGCTATCAGACGCTCGACGTGGTCCGCGCCGTGGCGCTGTCGGGGCGCGACGACGTCAGCCTCTACACTGGCAACGATGATTCCATCGTCACCGATCTCGCCACGTCGTTTGACGTCGACGGGAAGTCGTTGCGGTTCGTCGGCGGGCTTCTCGGGCATTGGGCGGTCGATACGCGCGCCGCCGTCGCGCTGCTGGAGCGCTGCCGCCCGGGGCATGTCGACGCGGCCCTGGCCTCGGCCGCTGTCGCCGTCACCGACTGCAACAGCGCTTACTTCGACGCCCCCCACGGGTTTCGGGGCTGCGTCGCCGGCCTCCACGAGGTCCTGCGGCGGCAGGGGCTGCTCGAAGGAATCTGGTGCCTCGACGAGCGCGAGGGCTTGAGTCCCGGCCAGAGCGGGGAGATCGACCGGGTGCGGCGGGCCTGGCCCGAGCTGTGCGATGATGCGTTTGTCGCCGCCCACCGCGACGCCTGGCTCTCCGGGTGAGGGTGGAATCCGACCGGATGGATTTTTCTCGGTGCAGCGGGTCGAATGGCGTCACGGGTGGTCTTACTCACTAGGGGAGCCGGCGATGACGCAGCCAACTCGGTCGGTCGTGCAGGGATTTTTGGGGTTCGCGGGGATCGTGCTGACCGCGGCGTCGCTGCTGACGCCGTGCATGTCGCCGGCACAGGAGCCGGGAGCCGCCGCTGGCTCGACCTGGCTCCAGTGGCGCGGCGCGGCCCGTGACGGCACCGTCGCCGGCCCCACCTGGCCCGACGCGCTCGAGTCGTCGCGGCTGGAGAAGCTCTGGCATGCCGATCTCGGGCCGGGCTATTCCGGGCCCCTGGTGACGGAGAAGGTCGTCTACGTCACCGAGACCCGCGACGCCAAAACGGAGCATGTCCGGGCGCTCGACCGGGCGACGGGGAAGGAGCTGTGGCAGGCCGGCTGGGAGGGGGCGATGACGGTGCCGTTCTTCGCCGCCAGCAATGGCTCCTGGATCCGCGCCACGCCGGCCATCGACGGTGGGCGGATCTATGTCGCCGGGATGCGCGATCTCCTCGTCTGCCTCGATGCCGAGACTGGCGCCGAGGTGTGGCGCGTCGACTTCGTCAAGGATCTCAAGAGCGACCTCCCCGCCTTCGGCTTCGTCTCGAGCCCGTTGGTCCTTGACGACGCCGTTTTCGTCCAGGCCGGCGGCGGCTTCTGCAAGCTCGACAAGGCTACGGGAAAGCTCCTGTGGCGCGTTCTCGATGATGGCGGCGGCATGAACGGCAGCGCCTTCTCTTCGCCGTTGCTGGCCACGATCGGCGGCACGCGGCAGCTCCTCGTCCAGGGGCGGACCGACCTCGCCGCGGTCGATCCCGATACCGGGAACATCCTCTGGAAGCGCGCCGTCGAGGCCTTTCGGGGGATGAACATCGTCACGCCGACGGTCAGCGACGGGAAGGTGTTCACGACGAGCTACGGTGGCGGGTCGTTCCTCTTCGACGTCCCGCTCCCGGGAGCGCAGCCGGCCGAGCCGGTGTGGCGCAACAAGGTGCAGGGCTACATGTCGAGCCCGGTCGTGCGCGACGGCCACGCCTATGTTCATCTCCGCAACCAGCGGTTTGCGAGCCTCGACCTAGCGACCGGCAAGGAGGATTGGATCACCGAGCCGTTCGGCAGGTATTGGAGCCTCGTCGCCCAGGGGGATCGGATCCTGGCGCTCGACGAGACCGGCGACCTGCGGCTGGTGCGAGCGACGCCGGAGAAGTTCGAGCTTCTCGGCGAGGCAAAGGTCGCCAGCCGCGAGAGCTGGGCGCATCTTGCAACAACGGCCGCCGCCGACGGCTCGATCGAACTTTGGGTCCGCGACCTCTCCGGGATCACCGCTTGGCGGTGGAAGTGACATGGCAGTCGGCAATGATCAAGACCGGCGCGTCGCCGACCTGGACCGGCACGTCGCCGATCTTGAGAAGATCCTTGACGTCACCCGCGCCCTCGGGGTGACCGTCGATCTCGATCCACTCTTGGCCCAGATCGCCACCGCGGCGACCGACGTCCTCGACTGCGAGCGGGCAACGGTGTTCCTCTGCGACCATGCCAAGGGGGAGCTGTTCAGCCGCATCGCCACCGGCATGGAAGGAGCGCCGATCGAGGAGATCCGCTTCGGGATGGACCGGGGGATCGCCGGTGAGGTGGCGACAACGGCGAAGGGGATCAACATTCCCGATCCCTACAACGATTCCCGCTTCAATCCCGACTTCGATCGGAAGAGCGGCTTTGTCACCAAGAGCCTCCTCACGCTCCCGCTCGGCGGCCACGACGGGAAGATCGTCGGCGTTATCCAGGTGCTCAACAAGCTGGGCGGGCCGTTTGGTGATCGCGACGAGCGGCTCCTCTCGGCGCTCGGCGCCCAGGCGGGGGTGGCGATTGAGCGGCAGGGGCTCCTCGAGCAGTACGCCGTCAAGCAGCGAATCGAGCGCGATTTAAATATCGCCCGCGAGATCCAGCAGGGCCTCCTCCCCAAGACGCCCCCCGACCTCCCCGGCTTCGAGATCGCCGGCTGGAATCGCTCGGCCGACGAGACGGGGGGGGATTGTTACGATTGGCTCCGGCTTCCCGGCGGGCTCCTGGCGATCTCGATCGGCGATGCCACCGGCCATGGGATCGGCCCGGCGCTGGTGGCGGCCGAGGCCCGGGCGCTGCTGCGCGGCACGCTCATGCAGAGCCGGGATCTCGCCCGCGTTGTGCCGCAGATCAACGATCTTCTCGGTGAGGATCTGCGCGAGGGGACGTTCGTGACGGCGTTCATCGGGCTTCTCGATCCGGTCAAAAGCTCGGTCGAGTATGTCAGCGCCGGCCACGGGCCGCTGTTGGTCTATACAGCCGTTGACGACAGCTTTACCGAGATCCCCACCCACGGGCTCCCGCTGGGGCTGATGCCGGAGGTGGAGTTTGATCCGGCGACGCACGTCCCACTCGCCTTGGGCGACATGCTCCTCCTCTTCACCGACGGATTTTTCGAGTGGTCTCGGCCCGACGGGGAGCAGTTCGGCACCGACCGCCTCACCGACGTTGTTCGCCGCCACCGGGATCTCCCCGTCGCCGAGGTCATCGCCTTGGTCTATGCCGCCGTGGTCGAGTTTTCAGAGGGAACGAAGCAGGCCGATGACTGCACGGCGGTGATCGTGAAGCGCGTTTCCACAACGCCCTCCTGAACGGCCCGTTGGGGCTCGCAACAAAGGGCCGAGGAGCCACCATGCCGCAACCGCTCACCGACGGGCAGATCGCCGAGTATCACCGCGAAGGCTACGTGATCGCCCGTGGATTTTTTGACGGTGAAGAGATCGATCTCCTCGGCCGGGCCGCCCGAGAGGACCGGGAGCTCGACCGGCACTCGTTCGGGCGGGCCGATGGGGAGGGGGGCGTGGTGCGGCTCTCGCTCTGGAATCATCCGGGGGATGGGATCTACGGGATGTTCGCGCGGTGCCAGCGGATCGTCCGCTCGGCCGAGAGGCTTCTCGGCGGCGAGGTCTATCACTACCACTCGAAGATGATCATGAAGGACGCCCGCATCGGCGGCGCGTGGACGTGGCACCAGGATTATGGCTATTGGTATAATAATGGCTTAATCTGGCCGCTGTTGACGAGCGTGTCGATCGCTGTCGATCCCTCAACGCGGGCCAACGGCTGCCTCCAGGTGATTCCCCGTTCCCACGAGCTCGGTCGGATCGAGCACCAGCTCTTCGGCGATCAGGCGGGCGCCGATATGGAACGGGTGGATGCGGTTCTTGCCCGGTTGCCGCTGGTGCACTGCGAGATGGATCCGGGCGACGCCATTTTTTTCCACGCCAACCTCCTCCATCGCTCCGATGCGAACCGCTCCGACCAGCCGCGGTGGTCGATGATCTGCTGCTACAACGCTGCCCGGAATGACCCCTATAAAGACTCGCATCATCCCCGCTACACCCCCCTGGCGGTGGTCCCCGACGGCGCTATCCGGGATGTGGGCATGAAACGTTTTGGCGAGTCGTCGGCGAACGTCGACTGGCTCGACGTCGCGCGCGACCGCTCGGCGGCGCCATCGGGGGAGGGGCCGGATCGATGAGCCACGTTGCGGCCATGAATCAAGCGCACCTGACGCCGCTCCCCCGTGACCGCTCCGTCGGCATCGGGTGCATCGGGGCGGGGTTTATCATGGCCGACTGCCACCTCGTGGCCTACCGGGCCGCGGGGCTCAATCCCGTGGCGATCTTCGCGCCCCGCCGCGCCGCGGCTGAGGAGGTGGCGGCCCGTCACGGCATCCCCACGGTCCATGCCGACTGGCAGCGGCTCGTCGAGGATCCGGCGGTCGAGGTGATCGATATCGCCGTCCCCCCCGATGTCCAGCCGGGAATCATCGAAGAGCTCTGCGCGCTGGTCGAGCGGAAGGAAGCCCGAGTTCGCGGGATCCTCGCGCAGAAGCCACTGGCGGGTGATTTTCCCACCGCTACCCGACTCGTGCGCCGCTGCCGTGAGGCCGGGATCCGCCTCGTCGTCAATCAAAACATGCGCTACGACCACGCCGTGCGTGCCTGTGGCGATCTTCTCTCCCGGGGCGTGCTTGGGGCGCCGGTGGTGGCAACGATAGAGATGAGGGCGATTCCCCACTGGATGCCGTGGCAGGAGCGGCAGGGCTGGGTGACGCTGCGGATCATGTCGATCCATCACTTCGACACCTTCCGGGGCTGGTTCGGCTCACCGCGGCGCGTGTTTACGAGCGTCCGCAGCGATCCACGGACGGCGGCGAAGTTTACCCACAGCGACGGCATCTGCCTCTCGATCCTCGAATACGATTCGGGGCTGCGCTGCTCGTCGCTGGAGGATGTGTGGGCCGGGCCGGCCCGCGAAGGGGCCGAGTCAGATTGCTTCGTGCGCTTCCGGGTCGAGGGGACGCACGGGATGGCCCTGGGGACGGTCGGCTGGCCGCACTATCCGGAGCGGGCCCCCTCAACGCTCGACTGGACGACGAGCCTCGCCGAGCATGGCGCGGGGGTCTGGCACCGGCCACGCTGGGAGGAGGCCTGGTTTCCCGATGCCTTCATCGGGCCGATGGCCGAACTGCTGCGCGATCTTGAGGGGACAAGCCCGGCGGTGGCGACCGGCGAGGAGAATCTCGGCACTCTTGCAATCGTCGATGCGGCGTACGTCTCAGCGCGGGAGCACCGGGCGGTGGAGCTTGCGGAGATCATCGCGAAGGGGGGAGCGTGAACGATCGCCTTTACAGGACAGTCATGGCCGGCTGGCTGCTGGCCCTCTGCCTCCGATCCGAGCCGGCCGTCGCCGAATCGCCGTCGGCCGGCCACCGGGCCCCGAGCTACTCCCGCGACGTCCTCCCGATCCTCGCCGCCAACTGCTTCGCCTGCCATGGCTTCGATCCGCACGCCCGCCAAGCGGGCTTGCGCCTCGATGAGCCCGTCGCGGCCGCGGCGCTGCTCGAATCGGGGCATGCGGCGATCGTTCCCGGCAATGTGGCCGCCAGTGGGCTCGTGGCTCGGATCGGGAGCGTCGACGCAGGCGAGGTGATGCCGCCGCCGGAATCGGGAAAGCGACTTTCGGATTCTGACAAGCGCCTGCTTGCCGACTGGATCGCGGCCGGGGCCCCCTATGAGCCCCATTGGGCGTTCACAGCGCCCATTCCGGCGCCGCCGCCGGAGGTGGCAGGGATCGGGCATCCGATCGACCGGTTCCTCGTGGCCGCGCTTGCCGATTCGGGGCTCGAGCCGGCGGCGCCTGCTCCCCCAGAGACACTGCTGCGCCGCGTCAGCCTCGATCTGACGGGCCTCCCGCCGACGGCCCCAGAGCTCGACGGCTTTCTTGCCGCCCATGGGGCCGATCCCGAGAAGGCCTGGGAGGAGACGGTCGATCGGCTCCTTGCCAGCCCCCACTACGGCGAGCGGCAGGCGCGGCTGTGGCTCGATCAGGCGCGCTATGCCGACAGCAACGGCTACTCGATCGACGCCCCCCGTGAGATCTGGCGGTGGCGCGACTGGGTTGTCGACGCCTACAACCGCGATCTCCCCTTTGATCGCTTCACGATCCATCAGCTCGCTGGCGATCTTCTCCCCAACGCCACCGACGAGGAGCGGATCGCCACCGGCTTCCACCGCAATACGCAGATCAACGAAGAAGGGGGGATCGACAAGGAGCAGTTTCGCATCGACGCCGTCTTCGACCGGGTGGCGACAACGGGGAGCGTGTGGCTCGGCCTCTCGATCGGCTGTGCCCAGTGCCACGACCACAAGTTCGATCCGGTCAGTCAGGTCGACTACTACCGGCTGTTCGCCTTCTTCAACAACCAGGCCGACGCCAAGCTCAAGGTCACCGATCCCCGCGTTGACATAACGCGGCTCACCGCCGACCGCGACGCTGCCCGCGCCGAGGTCTATGCCTATGTCGAGGCCCGCGCCGAATCGCTTACCGCGTGGGAAGCGGGCCTCAATGACGATGCTAAAAAGCTCCTCGACGCCGAGCGGTCGAAGGCCCTCGCCACGCCGACTGCGGATCGCTCTGCCGATCAGCGGCGGATCCTTTTTCATGCCGGCTTGGGGGCCAACGATCAGGAGTTTCGTCGCCTCAACGAACGCTATCTCGATCTCCAGGCGAAGGTGAGCGGTGGCCCGACAACACTTGTCCTTGCCGAGCTGCCCACGCCGCGGCAGACGACGCGCTTCATCCAGGGAGATTTCACCCGTCCCGCCGAGGACGTCGCCCCCGGCACGCCGGCGATCCTGCCGGCGCTTGAGGTGGCCGGCACCCCACCCAACCGGCTCGATCTCGCCCGCTGGCTCGTGGCGGCGGCCAATCCGCTCACCCGCCGGGTGCTCGTCAACCGGGCCTGGCAGCAGTTTTTCGGACTGGGACTTGTCGAGACCGACGCCGATTTCGGGCTCATGGGCACGCCGCCGAGTCATCCCCTCCTTCTCGATTGGCTGGCTCTGGAGGTGGAGCGGCAGGGATGGAGCCTGAAGCGGCTCCATCGGCTGATCGTGACCTCACGGGCTTACCGGCAGAGCTCGCGCGTCAGCCCGCTCCAGGCCGAGCACGATCCGCGCAACCGGCTCTTTGCCCGGCAGGCCCGGCTGCGGCTCGATGCGGAGCTGGTGCGCGATGTGGCGCTGGTCGCCTCGGGTCTGTTCTCGCCAGGCTTCGGCGGCCCACCGGTCTATCCGCCGATCCCCGCCGGGGCGACGGCCGTCGGCCAGGTGAAGCGCGACTGGCCGACGAGCACCGGCCCCAATCGCCACCGGCGCGGGCTCTACACCTTCCTCTATCGGGCCTCGCCGCCGCCGAGCCTTGCTGTCTTCGACGCCCCCGACGGCTATCAGTCGTGCACGCGCCGCGGCCGCAGCAACACGCCACTGCAGGCGCTGACGCTCTTGAACGACCTCGCCTTCGTGGAATGTGCCGAGGCGCTGGCCGCCGTGGTGGCCAGCGACGGCTCGGCCGTCGCCTTTCGACGCTGTACAGGGAGGAACCCTGACCCAGAGGAGCTGGCCGTCCTTGCCCCCCTCGATTCGCGCGACGCCGCGCGGGTCCTGCTCAATCTCGACGAGACGGTGACCCGCGAGTGATTGTTGTTGCGGTCAGTTTTGTGCTTGGAGCGCCCCATGCCTCACCATCATCCCGCCCCCGATGGCACGCTCCTCGATGAGACCCGGCGGCATCTGTTTGCCCGGTGCGGGGTCGGCGTCGGCGCGATGGCGCTGGGGGCGTTGCTTGCCGGCGAGGGGCGCGGTGCGGGTGAAGGGGGCGACGGGCTCTCGGGTCTGCCCGGCCTTCCTGGCCTGCCGCACTTTATTCCCAAGGCGAAGCGGGTGATTCATCTGTTCATGGCCGGGGGGCCGTCGCAGCTGGATCTCTTCGACCACAAGCCGGAGCTTTCGCGCCGCGACGGCCAGCCGATCCCGGCGAGTTTCACCGACGGGAAGCGGTTTGCCTTCATGAACGAGAGCCATCGCACCGATCTCCTCGGATCGAAGCGGTCGTTTCGGCAGTGCGGGGAATCGGGAATGTGGATCGGCGATCTCCTCCCGCATCTCGGGCGTATTGCCGATCGGCTCTGTTTTGTCCGCAGCTGTTCGACCGATCTGTTCAACCACGCGCCGGCAAAGCTCTTTATGAACACCGGCACCGGCCGGTTTGGGCATCCGTCGGTCGGCTCGTGGGTGACCTATGGCCTGGGGAGCGAGAGCACCGATCTCCCTGGCTTTGTCGTTCTCCAGAGCGGCCCGCGCGGCCCCCGTGGCGGGGCGGTGTTGTGGGGGAGCGGGATGCTGCCAAGCGCCTATCAGGGGGTGCCGCTGCGCAACCGCGGGGAGCCGATTCTGAACCTCTCGAGCCCCGAGGGGGTGACCAGCGCCCGGCAGCGGGGCATCGTCGACGCCGTCGGCCGACTCAACCGGCAGCGGCTCGCGGTCACCGGCGACGGCGAGATCGCCACGCGGATCGCGGCCTACGAGATGGCCTTCCGGATGCAGTCGAGCGCGCCGGACCTGGTCGACCTGCGGAGTGAGTCGGCCGATACCCTCGCCCTCTACGGCATCGCCGATCCTTTGGAATCGACTTTTGCCCGCAACTGTCTCCTCGCCCGCCGGCTCGTCGAGCGGGGGGTGCGTTACGTGCAACTTTGGCACACCAACTGGGATCATCATGGCGGCCCAAGTGAGAATCTCGAGACGCATCTTCCGGAGGTCTGTGGGCAGGTCGATCGGGCGAGTGCCGGGCTTGTCCTCGATCTGGCCCGGCGGGGGCTCCTCGACGACACGATCGTTGTCTGGGGGGGGGAGTTCGGGCGGACGCCGATGGGGGAGAAGCGGGAGAGCACCGGTCGCAACCATCACATCGACGCATTCACGATGTGGTTTGCCGGCGGTGGCTTCAAGCCGGGCTGCGTCCACGGCACGACCGACGATTTTGGATTTTCGGCCGTGGACGGGGGCGTCCATGTGCGCGACATCCACGCCACGCTCCTCCATCTTTTGGGGATCGACCACCAGCGCCTCGCCGTCCGCTTCCAGGGCCTCGACGAACGCCTGACGGGCGTGAAGCCCGCCCGCGTGATCGGTGAGATCCTGGCGTAGAGTCGCCGGAGATCCCGCGTCTTCCGCGCCCAAAGCTTGACAGCTTCGTAAGGAATTCCCACACTCCGCCCAGTGGGCGAGACGCTGTCCTGCGGGGGGCGGTGGACGAAGTGCGGGGCTCTCGCTTCGTGGCTCCCAAAAGAAAACGATTCCTCTGGGGGAGATGATCCGATGGGAGCGACCGGCGGATTTCACATGAGGCGATTGGGGGGGGGGTAGGTCGACCCGCCCGCAACGATCCCGATCGGCGGCGTTTTCCCGCCGTCGCCGTCCCTCGAAGACCTGTCGATCGCGCTCCGCCGTCGGGCTCAACCACGAGCCGCTCGAGCCGCGGCAGTTGATGACCGGGAACGACCCGGCCGATTTCGAGGGGCGTTTTCAAGTCCTGGTCGATCAAGCCACGCAGGCGGGCCTCGACCGGACGACGGCGCTCGCCAAAGCTGCCGCTGTCTGGGAAACGGCGGTCACGAGCGCCGATGCCACCGAATCGGCCGCCAAGGCGACAGCGCTTGCCACGGCGCTCTCCAAGGCGGCAGCGGCCGACGCTACGCTCGGCACGACGCTGACCGATGCGAGCGCGACCTACGACACGAAGGCTGCCAAGGCGAACGACACGGCCGATGCCTCCAAGGCCGCCGCCGTGGAAACCTTCGTCGGGGCGGCGACTGCCGCCGCCGACCAGGCCTCCGTGACGATCGACTCGGCGGCCGATGCGGCCGTTGCCAAAGCCACCGCGGCGGGCGTGATTTACGTCGGCGCGGTCACCGACGCCGCGACGCACTACGACGGCTTGATCACCTCGGCCAGCGCGACTCTCGATGCCAGCATCGACGCCGCCAGCGGCAATCGTGACGCAAAGCTCACGGCGGCCGACGGGGCCCTCGATGGGGCATCAGCCTCGGCCGACGCAAACTTCGGCGCTGCCACGGACAGCATCACCGGCGGGCTCGATCAGAAGCTCAAAGACCTGAACGAGGGCTTCGAGGGGAGCGTCGGGATTGCCAACCAGCTCGCCGACGCGGGGGTCACTGCCGCAGATGCGGGGCGAAAGACGTTTCTGGGAGGGGAACGCGCCGGTCATGATGCCACGGTGGCCGGAGCCGCTGCGACCGCTGCGGCAGCGAGCCAGAATGGTGCTGCCGCCGAGGCAAACGCGATCGCCGGAGCGCTCTCCACCTACAAGTCTTTTCCCGACGACTCCTCCGCTACCGATCCGCTCAACCTCGAGGGGGATCCGCGCCTCCAGCAAGCGATCCTAGAGGCCGAAGCCTCTCTGTCGGCTGGCACGGCTGCGGCAGAGATGTCGTTCACGATGACCGCCCAAGCGATCTCGAGCGCCTTCGATGCAGCGCTCGTGACGGCGATCGATGTTTATGCTCAGAGCGTTGCCAAGGCCTCGTTCTCTTATGAGGCAGCTGTCAAGGCAGCCGAGCTCGCCAAGGCGGGTGCCATCTGGCAAGCGCGGCTCGCCCGCGAGGAGGCGGTCGCCGCAGCAAAAAACGCCCGCGAGGAAACCGCGACCGCCGCCGGCGCGGCGTATGCCGATGCCGTATCAGCCGCGGAGGCAGCGTGCTCGCAGGCGATCCTCGCGGCGGGAGCCGCGAGACTCTCAGCGGTCGCGGCGGCGGGCACGGCGCTCACGGCCGATCAAGCCGCCGCCGACCGGGCCCACGAAGCCTCCCTGGCGGCTGCCGACAAGGCGATCGCTGCCAAACGGAAATCGATCGCAGACGCTGCCATGGCCGACGCGGGAAAAGTGTCGAAGGCGCTCGTCGTCGAGCTCGACGGCCTCGTGAAAGCCAATGACGCTGTGAAGGGGACCATCGACACCGCGGTGGGCGTTGACGCCGAAAAGCTTGATCGGGGCTTTGCCACAGCCGCAGTAACTGCCAAAGCCG
>SIAG01000035.1 GCA_009691925.1 Planctomycetaceae bacterium | reverse complement strand
AGCGTGGCTGGAAAGATCAGTGCGCTGAAAGCCGAGCTTGCCACCCTCGACCGCGGCCCGATGGCCTATGCAGGGCGCTTTGCCGAGCCAGGGGCGACGTTTCGGATGTTTCGTGGCGATCCCACGCAGCCACGCGAAGAGATCCTCCCCGGCCCCTTGTCACGGATCGGCTCAGGCCCCTGGCCTGCGGGTTCGATCACGGCCGAAGCGGCCCGCCGCAGGACGCTTGCCGACTGGATCGTCGATCCGGGCAACCCGCTCACGGCACGGGTGATCGTCAACCGTCTCTGGCACCATCACTTCGGAACAGGGCTTGTCGACACGCCGAGCGATTTCGGGGCAGGGGGGGGGCGGCCGTCGCACCCCGAGCTCCTTGACTGGCTCGCAAGTGAACTGATCGCCAACGGCTGGCGACTCAAATCGATCCACCGGCTGATCGTCACGAGCCGGGCCTGGCGGCAGAGGGGAGAGCCGAGCGAGGCTGCTTTGGCCCTCGACGCGCAGGACCGGCTCCTGTGGCGTTATCCGCCGCACCGGCTCGAAGCGGAGGCGATCCGCGATGCGATCCTCGCCACGAGCGGCAGCCTCAATCCGCAGGCCGGCGGGCCCGGCTTTGATCTCTTCGTCGCCAATGCCAACTACGTCAAGGTCTACGAGACGAAGACGGAGTTCACGGCCGACGACTTTCGGCGAATGATCTACCAGAATAAACCGCGCTCGGAGCTCGACACCTTCTTCGGCGCCTTCGACTGCCCTGACGCCGGGCAGATCCAGCCGAAGCGGACGTCGAGCACGACGCCTCTCCAGGCCCTCAATCTCCTGAACGGCGCCTTCCTCATCGACCAAGCCGACCGCTTCGCCGCGCGCGTGGCCCGCGAAGCCGGCGACGACCCAGCTGAAAGAGTCCGCCTCGCCTTCCTCCTCGCCTTCGGCCGCGAGGCGACGGCAGCGGAGATCGCCGCCGCGTCAAAGCTCGTAGCCGACCACGGCCTCTCGGCGCTCTGCCGGGCGCTTTACAACGCGAATGAGTTTCTCACCGTCCGCTGACGAGCTCAATACTGCTCCGATGCCCTGCCCTCGGGAAAGATGGCGGTTGAGGAAAGGGTTAACACCGGTTCAGACTGCATGGACTGGCGGAGCCAAAGCGAAAGATTTATCCGGCAAAGAAGCCGGCCCCGGGACTGCGAGAACGAGATGCTTTGCCTCGTGCTACCATGGACTCCAAGAAGATCGAGCGATGACAACCGTCACAATTCAAGAGGCACAGTCGAGGCTCACCGATCTCATCCATCGACTGTCCCCCGGGGAAGAGATCGTGATCACGGAGAACGACCAACCGGTCGCCCGCCTCGTCCCCACCCCCGCTGTCGCCTCCAAGAAAGCCCGCCAGTTGGGGACGATGAAGGGTTCCGTGCTCTCCATGGCTCCAGACTTTGACGCCCCGCTCGAGGACTTCGAGGAGTACACGGGATGATGCATCTGGTTTCGAGCGCACGCGCGAGAGCAAGCGAGCGATACGAATCCTGATGAATCGACGCTCGCGGATCAGCGCCTGATCGCCTGGCTAACATCTACCGGAAGTGCGGCTTCGAGGGCCGGATGAGCCTCGATGAGCCGGGCGATGTCACCCAAGTCCTTGATCGCCTTGCTCGGCCGTCGCTCAGGGGTTCGCCACGCCTTGATCTTGCCGGCCAGCGTGTCCTCGAGCGCCGCCACCCGCAGGAGGATCCCATGGACATCCGCGGGCACAGACCGGGACGCGTACTCGCGATAGAAATCCTCCGTGCTCAACTGCAGGCTGACCTGCGAGCGGCCACGGAAGTTCACCGACCAGTCGTGCCGCTCTGCCTTGAAGCCGACCGCCTCCAGCGCGGCCACAGCCCGCTCGATCTCGTCGACGGCCACGACGAAATCGACATCCCTCGTCACCATCGGCTCGGCGGCCCAGTGGTTGACCGCGATCCCGCCGATGGCACACCAATGCAACTCGGCCCGTTCGAGCGCATCGACCATCCGCATGACGTCGTCGGCGCCGCCTGCCGTCTGCCAGTCGTAGAATTGTCTTCCTGTCATGGGTTTAAGTTTACAGGGAAGACCGCGATCCCTGGCGTGGGCATGGAAAAAGCCGGCCCCGGCCGGGCTCGGAAGGAGCCCGCGACCTCACGACCGCGTCTCCGGCAGGCCAGTTTTGACGTCTGGAACCTTCTGCCCTGTTGTCCGCACTCACGCTGCCAGGGAGGCTTCGGCCCGCTTCCGCCGCCGGGCTTTCAAGGGCCCAAGCCCGGCACCGATCGCCGCCATCACCCACGTCGAGGGCTCAGGGACGATCGCCAATTGGCCGGAGGCAGGATTGAAGACAAGGTACTGCCCTCCTGAAGTGTCGGCGGTGTTCCAGTTGCCGTTGGCGTTGTGCTGAGCCCCGATCACCAATCCGCCCGTCGTGTCGTTGTTGGTGATCGTGCCACTGATGAGTGAATTATTGTTGTCACCGGTGATCGTTTTCGTGCCCGCCGAATCAGCGATCGAGAAGGCGTTGGAAAAAGTCCGCGCCCCTTGGATGTTGAGCGTGGTCGGATTGGCACCCGTGAGGGTGACGGTGCCGCTTCCGAGAGCGAAGTTGCTGGTGGTCGCAGCGAGCTTCACGCTGTCGAGGGTCAAAGCGGTGATCGTGTTGGACCCCGAGAACGTGAACTGCCCAGCAGAGGCACTGTCAAGCCGGTTGAGGGTCAGGGAGCCGTTTCTGATCGTTTGACCAAAAGTGACAAAACCGGAGGTGCCGAGGGTGATGGTCCGGGGGCCATTGTTGAGGTCGATGCTGGTACCAACATTGGCAAAATTGAAGTTGGCCGCCTCGTTGTTGCCGCCAACGGAGCCGGAGAGCCCCAACTGAAAATCACCCCGCAAGGGTAATGCTGGAACGCGAATTCGCCGTGGCAGGAGTGAAGGTCGCAGAAGAGTATCCGAGCTTCGTTCCGCCGTAGATATCGACGGTCCCTTGACCGAAGAGATTCTGCGCCGAGGCGATCAGAGTGCCGTTTTTGAGTTGCAGCCCGCCGGTGTAGCTGCCACCACCCATGACGAGCGTCCCGGTGCCCTCTTTGATCAGGCCGTTGGCGCTGGCACCAGAGTTTTGCAGCGTGACCGTCGCGAAGTTGACGACGCTGTTCTGCCCGATGGTGAACGTCCGGTTGGTGGCACCACCAAACTCGAGAATCTGACCGATGCCGGCCGTGTTGAAGCCGATGTTCACGCCGGTGCCGGTGGTGAGGGGTCCGAGCGTCGCCGTCCAGGTGCTGGCCGCCAGTCGCCCGAACGTGAAGGAAAGGCCATCGGCGAACGAGGAGGTCCCCCCCGACACCCAAGGGGAGGTGTACGTCGTGCCGCTTGCCGCCCAGCGGGCCGCGGTCCAGTTCGATGTGAGGGCCGTGCCCGTGGTGAGGGTGGTTTGGGCGCTGGCCGTCGAGGCAAGCAACATCGTGGCGGCGAGAACGGCGGCCACAAGCGCGATCGGCCTGCCCAGGCGTCGAAAGACTCCGGCCTTCACCGCACCGGGTTCCCCCGCCGAATCGATCGAACTCCTTGATGCCATTGGATCCGGTCCTCGGTCAGTCGTCGTGATCCGCTCGAACGCAGCTTTCGTTGCCACCGTAGAGGAAGCCCGACCTTCTCCAACCCCCTCTCCGCGCGACGACCCTCGCAATGCGACGGACGAACCGTGCCGCGTGAGACAAGAAACGGGCAGATCACCCTGCAGATCACCCTGCAGATTGCGCAACGACAAGGCGCAATGCAGGTTGCGCAATTCCCCCACGGGGAACGTCACCACCCCCTTTTAGCGGCGACAGCCGTTTCCCTACCTGCTTGCCGGGATCGCGACCGCGATCTCGCAGGGAAAGAGAAGCTCCGGATCGCCGCGGTCTGCGAGCGTCCGAGCGAGCGACTTGATCGACCGCGTCACCGGCCCGTCGTAGAGCACGCGGTCGCCAAAGCGGACCTGCACGGGGAGATCGCAGTCGATCAGCCGGTCGTCGAGCCGGATGAGAAGCGTTTCGATTCCCTCAGCGCGAAGGATATCGATAACCTGGCCGTCGACTCGGGCATCGATGATTCCGCCGGCCCGGGGGGCGTCGGCGCGGAGGGCGAGCCATGAAAAGCTCGCACGCGAGGCCCCGCTTGGCTGCCACACGACCCGGTCGGGGACCGGATTGCGGGCGTGCTTCGCCATCCAAGGGAGAGCCGCGGCGTCGTCGCGGTCCATCCAATGCCCCTTCCCTTCGTGGATCTTCACGAAGGTCTCGTAGCCGCGCGGGTCGGCCGCATGAAAGGCTTCGAGCGCTCGGCCGTAGTCGGCGCCGATCTTGGCCCGGTCGTAGGCGGTGTCGAGCGCGCCCACCTGGAGCGCGAAGGGGACATTCCGGACCGGCTCAAGCGACACGCCGTTGGGATGGCCCGCCATCATCGCCGCCGCCGCCCAGTGGTCGGCCATCCGGGGGGCGAGCTGATAGACACCATCGCCGCCGGCCGAATAGCCAAGGACGTAGACGCGGTTGGGATCGACCTCGCCCGTGATCACGAGATCCTCGATGAGCCGGTGGAAGAGGCGGTCGATGTGGGCCTCGTGCCACAGGTTCCAGGTGTTCGTCGGAGCCCGCGGGGCGACGTAGATCCCCTCCTCGAGCTTGTAGAGCTTTTTTTGGTTTTCCCACTGCTGATCGTTGACGCGGGCTGGAGCCCCGCCGCCGCCATGGAGCGAGATCCAGAGGGAATAGCCGCTGGCGGGCTTCGCGCCAAAAGTCTTGAGAAAGAAGGGCATGACGAGGTCGCCGTCGCGCAGCTCGCGGGCCTCGATCTCGGCTTGGCACGCGGCGCGATGGGCGGCGCGGTGGGCCTCCCAGAGGAGATCGCGGGCTGCGAGGGCATCGGCTTTCGTCAGCGGCACGTCCGCCCAGGCTTCTTGGGCCACGCTTTCGGAAGTCGCTCCAGGGGCACCGAGGGCCGCCCGGAGCGATTCAAGCGCCCCCGCCGACGCCGCCGCATCGGCGGCCCGGGCGGTCGAGATCGCGCCAGGGATCGCGCCAGGGATCGGCCCGGCGACGAGAAGCCCGGCGACACACGCCACAAACAGGCACAAAAAAAGAGGGCGACGCATCGGTTCTTCTCCCGGAGCCATTTCTTGGTTTTCTCGCTGCAGAGAGCGACGGAGGATAGCCGCACGAGTCTAGCCAGCGCCGCCTTGCATCAAGACCACGATCCTGGGGACAATTTTGATTGACCACTCGTGCCACCGCCTCCCTCGCCGAGACGCCCGATGCCATCGCCAGTCTCCCTCCCCGGCATCCGGCTCCTCGACCGGCGCGGCTTCCTCCGCGACACCGGCTCCGGCCTCGGTGGCATCGCGCTGGCCTCGCTGTTGGGTAGGGCCGCCGGCGCGGCGGAGCCGCCGATCCGCCCCGTCATCGATCCGGCCCGGCCGCTGGCTCCCCGCGCGCCCCACTTCCCGCCCCGGGCGAAGCGCGTGCTGGTGATCTTCTGCTCGGGGGCGATGTCGCAGGTCGACACCTTCGACTACAAGCCGGAGCTGCTGCGGCGGCATGACACACCGCTGCCGGAGAGCGCGACAGGGGAAAAGATAATCACGTTCCAGGGGGAACAGGGCAACCTCATCAAGCCGCAGTGGGAGTTTCGCCCCCGGGGGGAGAGCGGCACGATGACGAGCGACTTGCTCCCGCGCTTAGGGGCCCTCGCCGATCGGATGTGCTTCATCCATTCGATGACGGCAAAGTCGAATACCCACGGCCCAGCCGAAAGCCAGATGGCAACGGGCTTCACGCTCGACGGCTTTCCGAGCATGGGGGCCTGGACGACCTACGCCCTGGGGAGCGAGTGCGACGATCTCCCGGCGTTTGTCGCCATCCCCGATCCGCGCGGCGTGCCGCAGATCGGCCCGCGGCAGTGGGCATCCGGTTTTCTCCCCGCCGTCTTTCAAGGGACGCCCCTGGGGGCCGACCGGCCAATCCCGAATCTCGCCCGCCCCGCCTCGCTTTCGGAAGCGACCGACGGGGCGACACGCGACTTCATCCGCAAGCTCAACGACGACCACCTCGCTCGCAATCCCGGCGACAGCGATCTGGCCGCCCGGATCGCCGCCTACGAGCTCGCCGGCCGGATGCAGCTCTCGGCCCCGCGCGTCGCTGATCTCTCGGGCGAGTCAGCCGCGACGCTCACCAGCTACGGCGCCGACGACGCCGCCAACCCCACCAAGGCCCGCTTCGCCCGCAACTGCATCCTGGCAAGAAAACTCCTCGAGCAAGGAGTGCGGTTCGTGCAGCTCTTCAACGGCGCCTATGCGATGGGGGAGGGGGTGGGGAACTGGGACGGTCACAAGACGCTCGTCGATCAGTATTCCATTCACGGCCCCATCCTCGATCAGCCGGCCGCGGCGCTCCTGCTTGATCTCGAAGCCCGCGGGCTCTTGGACGACACGCTCGTCGCCTTCGTGACCGAGTTTGGCCGGATGCCGACGTTTCAGAAGGGGGCCAGCGGCCGCGATCACAATCCGGCTGGGTTTACCGTCTGGCTGGCCGGCGCCGGCGTGAAGCGGGCCTGGCACCATGGCGCCACCGATGAGTTTGGCTGGAAGGCGGTCGAGGATGTCTGCACGATCTACGACCTCCACGCCACGATCCTCCACCTCCTCGGCCTCGACCACACGCGGCTGTCTTACTATCACAACGGCATCGAACGGCGTCTGACCGACGTTCACGGCCACGTTATCAAAGGCGTGCTCGCCTGACGGAGAGCGGACGCTCTTCCTCGAACAAAGCGATATTCTTCTGCACCATATTCTTTTCCCGAAGAGCCAAGCGATGAGCGTCGACATCTCGCTCGAATGTCTTTCCACAGTCGAGAAACTCGCCCTCATGGAGCGACTGTGGATCGATTTGTCGCGTCACCCTGAAGACGTTCCCTCGCCAGCATGGCACGGAGCGGTCCTCGAGGAGCGACGAGAGGCCGTCCGACAGGGACGCACGAGCTTCGTGGCTTGGGAGGAAGCCAAGAAACGGCTGCAGGAACGGCACGGATGAGGATTCGTATCCTTCCTGAGGCCGAGCGCGACCTCGATATCGGCTGCGATTTCTACGATTCCCAATCCCCCGGAGCAGCGAGATTTTTCCTCCGCGGTCTGCTCGACGACATCGACGGGCTTTTGAAGCACGCCGGTGTCCATGAACAGTACTGTGGCTTTTTCCGCGCGATCTCAAAGCGGTTTCCGTTTGCGATTTTTTATGCTTTGAGCGAAGACACGATCGACATCTACGCGGTGTTGGATTGCCGTCAAGATCCCGTTGCCATCACGTCCCGCCTCGGCGAACGGAGCATCGACCGCGAGACACGGTCCTGACGGGGAGCGGCATCGCTGCCGGGCATCACTCTGCCGGCGGCAGATGCTTGGCCAGTTCCTTGGAAGTGGTGAACTCGACGCCGCGACCCTGATCGAGTTGGTCGAGCCCAGTCTTTGCCAACCGCCGCAGGGCGGCAAGCTTGGCCCCATCCTCGGCGGCCTGTTGCTGGAGGAGCCGGAGACCGGCCCGCATCACCTCGCTGGCGTTGCGATACCTCCCCGCTTCGATCTGCTCATCGATAAAAACATCGAATGAGTCCGTCAGATTCACGTTCCGCGTCGGCATGAATTCCTCTTGGAAAAAACTCCGACATACTTTGCTTGGCATCAACGAAAAGGACCAGTTCTTCGCCGCAGGCCCGGCGACACCAGGACGCCCGCGACGGACCGAAGGTTACCCCCAATTGGCAATATTTGCCAATCTGGAATCAACGCCCCAGAATCCCTGGGGCCATGAGCGGTACGCAAGAGCCTGCGGGGCTGGTCAGCCTTCGACGCTGTAAACCTGCACGCGGCCCCAGGAGGGCCACTGTCCATCCTTTGGCCCCGACTGTGACTGGGCTCCCCCGAGGACAAGCCGCTGGCCGTCGGCGGTGAACCGGGCCTGGGTGATCCGCTGCTTCGTGTCGATCGACGTCACGAGGCTGCCGTCGGCAGCGGAGAAGAGGGCGAGATTCCAGGTTCCCTGGGCCTGCCGCCCCGCCATCACGAAGTGCGCCCCGTCGGGAGACCAGGCGAGCGCTTCCATGAGCCCAGAGCCATGCTGGCCGTCTCTGATCTGGTCGAGCTTTTCCCCTGTCCGCCAATCCCACCGCTGCCAGGTCATCTTGCCGTTGCCCGCCATCGGATCTCCCATCGGCCCCATGCCGCACACGAGGAGCGCCGCGTCGGCCGGGGCGAAGGCGAGGGCGTAGATGCCGCCGCAGTAGTGATGGCTCTTTGTTGTCCCCCAGGAGGTGAAGTCGGGGGACGTAAAGCGACTTTCAGGCTCTGGCCCGCCCCCCTCGCCGAGCCGCCACACCCGCACCTCGCCGAGCATGTTCGCGGCAGCAAGATGGACGCCGTCGCGGCTGAAGCCACAGCACAGCACCGGTGGCTGGTGGTCGAACTCCGCGACGAGTTTTCCGCTCGCGGTATCAAAGACTCTCACCCCCGGCTCAGTCGCGGCGGCCGGCTCATATTTCCATCCCCCGGCAAGGTACTGCCCGGTGCAACTGGCGACCCGGCTGCCGTCGGGGGAGAGGGCGAGATCCCAGCTCCAAAACCGATGCGCCGGCACAGCCCGCGTCACAGCCCCACTCTCGAGATCATGCCACAGCAGCTGCCCGTCGTAGCCGCCGGAGACAAGCGACTTTCCATCGGGAAGCAGCGCACAGCCGCTGGCATACGAGCCATGCACCCCCGCGAGCGCCACCTGCTCGCCCGACTCCGGATCGACACGGACAACGCGGCCATCGGCACAGGCGGCAAAGGCGCGGCAGCCGTCGGTCGCAAGCGTTAGGCCAAAGACGCCAGTGGCAAGCGCGGAATCGTGGAGGAGGGTGAGCTTCATCGGTTCACGCCAGCAATTCGCCGATCGGCGCCTTCCCGTTCTCAACGAGGTGAAACGTCGGCAATCCCGGCAGATCGTAGCCGGCGTGGGGATCGAGCCCGAGGGCCGTGAAGATCGTGGCAAACAGGTTTTGCTCGTCAATCGGCTGCCCGACGACGTCGACACCATCGGCATCCGTCGCGCCCACGACCACCCCGCGCCGCAGCCCGCAGCCGGTCATCATCAGGCTCCAGGCATTCGGGTAATGGTCGCGGCCGCGGGCGGCGTTGAGCCAGGGGGTGCGGCCAAACTCCCCCATCGCGATCACGAGCGTGGAATCGAGGAGGCCGCGCTCCTCGAGATCGCGGACGAGATGGTAAAGCACACGATCGAGCTCCGGCACGAGCATCTGGTGGATCTCATGCTGGAAGACGTGGTTGTCCCAGTTCATGCCGTTGGCCACCATCACAAACGGGGCGCCATGCTCGACCAAGTGCCTCGCCATCAGGGCGTGCTGGGCAAAGCTCCCCGGCCCGTAGCGCTCCCGGTCGCGCGGGGGAAGCCGCTCGACATCAAACAGCTCGGCGCTCGCCGCCAGCCCCCGCATCCGCTCGAAGGCGGCGTTTTGGCTGCGAGCGATCGAGCTTCTGCGCTCGCGCTCAAATCGCGACGTAAGAAACTTTCGCAACGTCTCGCGGGTCTCGCGGTCGTGCCGGCCGAGGGCATCGGGGGCGGCGTCGAGAAGCTGCGTGTAGTCGCCACCGAGCCGCACCGGGGCGTGCTCCACGCCGAGCCAGCCGGCCCAATTCCCCGCCTTGAAGCTCTCGAACTCATTCCCCCCCGGGACGGGATCGAGGAAGACGAAGTTCGGGATCGGTGAATCAAGCTCGCCGACGGCGTGCGACAAGGCACTGCCGAGCGTCGGCCGGGTGAAGCCCGCCCGATCGGGATTGCCGCGCTGCAAGAGATTGATCGCCTGGAGATGCTCCGACTGCGCCGTCTTCATCGAGCGGACGATGTTGAGCTTGTCGGCGATCGAGGCGCAGTGCGGCATGAGGGCAGAGAGGTGCAGGCCGGGGATGCTCGTCGGCGTGCTGCCGAAGGGGCCGCCGCCGGGTCGGCCGGGCTTCGGATCCCAGGTCTCGAACTGGCTCGGGGCACCGCACAACCAGAGAAGGATGCAGCGCTTCTGGGCGCGCTTTGCCTCCGCGGCAAGAACGGGATTGTGAAACAGGCCGGAAAAACCCCCCACCCCTGCGGCGGAGAGCCCCTCGAGGAACAGCCGACGATGGAGCCGATGCTCGTCACGCGGGCAGTCGCCGGGCTCGAGGTGTGGGGCAGGTTGCGACATCAGGCTCACGGCATGGTGAGGAACTCGGCGCTCGTCAGCAGCGCCCAGACGAGATCACGAGCCGCCTCGGCCGGCTGCTCCGGATGCGACGCGAGAACTTGCTCGGCCTGTGCCATTTCCTCAAGTTCAGGCGCTCGACCGAGCACGGCGTAAAAGGCGGCCTCGACGCGCTCTGAGGGCGCCTGCAGCGCGGCGATTCCTGCGATCGTGCTCCCCGGGACCGGCTCGAGGAGTTCTTTGAGGGCCGGCGCCGCCGAGAGGAACTGGGCCTGCTGAAACGTCGCCTGATACTCCCGCGGCATGACGTCGGGAATCGCAGCCACCGCCGCGCGACGGAGGCTATCGTTCTCCGTCGGCCGGCCGGCGGCGATGGACCACGACCGGGCGATCTGCTCGGCGGTCAGCGGCCGCTCCGCAGCGCAGGCGAACGCTGCCAGATCGGAGCCCACGGCGCTGTCGGAAGCGATCCCCAGGGCGTAGACCCGGCTCAAGACGATGCCGCGGACCATGCGGCGGATGTCGTGATGGTGGGCAGCGAAGTCGGCACTCAGCCAGTCGAGCAGCTCCCGGTGGCTCGGCTGATTGCGGGTGGTCATCTCATCGACCGGCGTCACGATCCCGCGCCCGAGCAAGACAGCCCACAGCCGGTTGACGAAGGCCCGAGCGAGGAGCGGATTGCCAGTCGTGGCCGCCGCGGCAAAGGCTTCGCGGCGCGAAAACGTCGGAACGCGCGGCTGGGCCGCCGGATCGAGATACTTTTCGTCGTTGTCCGCTTCCGGGCTGCCATCCTCGGGCCGATTCTCGGCTACCGTGGGACCGTTGAGGAGGGTTACCACGGCCGGTTGCGATTCTTTTTTGAGATTCGTGAAGTTGACAAATCCCCCCACGGCCGATTCCGCCACGTCGGTTGTCCCCTCGACGTTCTTCCCCCGGTTGAAGGCCGCCACGAGCCCCCAGTAGTGCCCCTGTTTGATCTCGCGGGCGAGGGGATGGTCGTGGCACTGGGCGCAGTCGATGCGGGCGCCGTAGACGAGGGGCGCGACAGCCTCGGCGATCGCCTGATGGTCGTTGCGCCGCTCGTAGAGAAACCACGGCGTTCCCTTGTCGTCTGCGCTTGCCGGCCGGGCGACGAGGATCTCGCGGACGATTGAATCCCAGGGGCGATTGGTGCGGAACGATTTTTCGAGGTAGGCCCACCAGCCGCTGTTGCGGCGGCGCTCCTCACGCGATTCCCTTTTTCCCCGCCCCATCAGGAACACGTCCCACAGCTCGCGCATCCGCACGGCATGCTCGTCGGAATCGAGGAGGCGATCGACGAGCGTCGCGCGCCGCGAGTCGCTCGGTGCCTCGAGAAAGTCGCGCTGCTCGGCCTCGGTCGGGATCCGACCGGCCAGATCGAGCCACACGCGCCGGCACCAGGTGGCATCGTCGACAGGAGGGGCCGGCTCCACGCCCTGCCGCGCCCACGCTTCCGCCATCAGCACGTCGATCGCTTCGGTGACCGTCGCGAAGGGTCTCGCTTCCGCCGTCTGCCCGATGGGGCTCGCCTCACGCGTGGGCGGGGCGTTTCCCAGGGCGTCGATCCAGGCCCGGACGATCGCCTGCTCGTCGAAAGTGAGTTGTTTGTCGGGGGGCATGTGCGACTCGGCCCCGGCGACGAGATTCAGGGCAAGCGGGCTTACGTCGGGCTGCCCCGCCATCACGACCGCACCGGAATCTCCCCCGGCCAGCACGGCGGCCGGGGTGTCGAGCTCCAGGCCGCCATGCTTCTCGATCGGCCCGTGGCACTTGACGCAGTGCCGATCGAGGAGCGGCTGGACCTGCGCTGACCAGAGCGCTGCCGGATCGGCCGCCGCGGCCCGGCCGGAGGCCAGGAGCAAGAGCAGCAGCAGCGGTGGGAGATGTCGGAGGTCCATCGAGAACCTTGCCTGGGAACAGAAGCGGTCCGCGGGGCGAACGGCGACAGGAACAACCCTCAAACGTATTCGAGGCGACGAGGCGGAACAAGGCTGACCGGGCCGGCCTCGCTCCACCGATGGAGCACGCATGCCCCGCGGCGAACAGGGGCGTTCAAGCGTCATGCCGATTTGTGGGCCGCACGCCCCCCTTGGCGGCGGTCTGCTTCAGGCTGGCACGTTTTGCCGCAGGCTTTTTGACGAGGGCCTTCCGCTCGGCGGCGGGAAGACGGGCGTGGTAGGCATCGACGAGCGCGGAGCGGGTCGCCATGGCAACGTTTCCCTGGCACAGCGGCGGGGAGGAGCCGAAAGGTTCCATTCTGGCGACCGCCTACGCCGATTGGCTATCCTGCCCACAGCGAACCCATGAAGATTTTTCATCCCCCTCCGCGAGCCGAGCATGTCCGCGTCCCGTGCCCCTGCCGCTCCCCTCGGGGCTTGCCCCACTTGCGACGTGATCCTGTGCGGCACGTGCGTCGCCGATATCCTCGTCCGCCCCGTCCCCCTCACGGTTGCCCCAGGCGCCGGCAAGCTCTTTCATGTCGATCCGATCCGGGTCACCACTGGCGGGATCGTCTGCAACACCGGCACGGCGATGGCCCGGCTGGGAATGAAGGTCGCCGCCTCGAGCCTCGTCGGCAGCGATGTGTGGGGAGACGTGATCCGCGCGACGCTCGCGGGGGAGGGGATTGCGACAGCGGCGCTGGAAGCGAGCGACACCGTCGCCACGAGCACCACCGCCGTCCTCATCGACCCCAGCGGTGAGCGGAGCTTTGCCCACCATGGAGGGGCCCCAGCGACGATCGATCTGGCCTTCATTCGCCGCCAGCTCCCCCATTTCGCAGCAGCCCGCCTCGCCCTCGTGGGCTACCTCGGGCTCCTCCCCGGCCTCGAGCCCGATCTCACCGAGGCCCTCGCTGAGATCCGCGCCACCGGCTGCATGGTTGCCCTCGAGACGGCCGGCAGCGGCGGGACGCTCGCCCAGGTCGCGCCGGCGCTTCCGCTTGTCGATGTCTATGTCCCCAGCCTCGACGAGGCCCGCCACCAGACCGGCCTCGACGACCCCCGGGCGATCGTTGCCTGCTATCGCTCCCACGGCGCGTCTGGCCTCGTCGGCGTCAAGCTCGGCACGCTTGGCACGCTCCTTTCCCCGAGCAAGGGGGAATGGCTCGAGATTCCCTGCGTGCAGGCGCCCGGGCCGGTCGTCGACACGACCGGCGCCGGCGACTCGCTCCTCGCTGGCCTCCTCACCGGGCTCCTCCGGGGGATGTCCGCGCGCGACGCTTGTCTCCTCGGCGCCGCCACCGCGGCCTGCTGCGTGACCGGGCTCGGTGCCACGGAGGGCCTTCGCGGCTTCGAGGCAACAGCCCGGCTGGCGGGCCTGCCGCGGTGAGGGGTCGCCCGGCCAGTCCGATCAGGCGCCAGCGCGACTCAAGAAAAACGAGAACGAATCGGCAAGCGCCAGCCAGCTGGCCTCGATGACGTTTTGACTCACTCCCACCGTGCCCCACACCGACTCGCCGTCGGTCGATTCAATCCAGACGCGGACCTTCGCCGCCGTCCCCTCCTGGGCATTGATGACGCGCACCTTGTAATCGAGCAGCGCCATCCGCTCGACCGCCGGATGGACCGACCCAAGCGCCTTGCGGAGGGCGGCATCGAGGGCGTTGACTGGCCCGTCCCCCTCGGCCACCTCATGGCGGATCGAGCCGGCGACGACGAGCTTGACCGTCGCCTCGGTACGGATCTCATCGGTTGTCACCGCACCATCCCCGGTCGCCGCGGCCGACCCGGCCCGCCCGCGACTCTCGACGGCGACGTTGTAGGAGAGCTTTTCAAACGGGGGGCGGAACGTGCCGGCACAGCGATCGACGAGGAGATCAAACGATGCCCCGGCCGCCTCGAACTGCCACCCCTCGTTCTCGAGCCGGCAGACTTCGGCCAAGACCTTGTCGAGAAGGACCCGATCGTTGCGGACGTCGGGCCGCGTTACCATCGCCTGGATGTTCGAGCGCCCCGACAACTCGCTGACGAGGATCCGCCGCTCGTTCCCCACCGCTTCAGGATGAATGTGCTCGTACGACTCCGTCGCCTTGGCGACGGCGTGAACATGCATTCCCCCCTTGTGCGCAAAGGCACTCGTCCCCACAAACGGCTGCCCGGCCCGGTAGACCATGTTGGCCGTCTCATAGACGAAGCGCGAAAGCTCCGTCAGATGGCGCATGCCGGTACCTTTAAGGACGCGAAACCCGTGGAGCTTGAGGGAGAGGTTGGCAACGACGGAGATCAGATCGGCATTGCCGCAGCGCTCGCCGATGCCATTGATCGTCCCCTGGATCTGGGCGGCTCCCGCCTCGACGGCCGCGAGCGAATTGGCGACGGCGACATCGCAGTCGTTGTGGCAGTGAATGCCGATGGCAACGTCGAGATCGGCCTCATAGAGAACGGCGGCGGCCTCGCTGACGAGCCGGGCCACCTCGTGGGGAAGGGTGCCGCCGTTGGTGTCACAGAGAACGATCCGGACGGCCCCGGCACGGGCGGCGGCGAGGATCGTCTCGGCGGCGTAGCTGGCATCGAGCTTCCAGCCGTCGAAGAAGTGCTCGGCGTCGTAAAACACCTCGCGACCGGCTGCGGTGAGGAAGGCGACGGTGTCGGCGATCATGGCGAGGTTTTCCTCGCGCGTCACGCCGAGCACCTCGGTGACATGAAAGGCGGAGGTTTTGCCGACGATCGTCACCGCGGAGGTGCCCGCCTCGACGAGGGCCTTCATGCCGGGATCATCGGCGGCCGCCATCCCGCGGCGGCGCGTCATCCCGAAGGCCACGACCCGCGAGTGGGCAAGCGGCAGCTCACGGACGCGGGCGAAATACTGGGCGTCTTTCGGATTGGAGAGCGGGTAGCCCCCTTCGATGAAGTCGATCCCTGCGGCATCGAGCCGCCGCGTGATCGCGAGCTTGTCCTCGAGCGAGAAATTGACCCCTTCCCCCTGGCTGCCGTCACGGAGCGTGGTGTCGTAGATCTCGATCGTGCGCATGGCGAAACTGCCTCGGACGGGGTGCGGAAGGAGGACCAGCGCCAGACGGCCGATCAGGGGAAGGGAAGCTCCTTCCCGGACGGAAACCGGGCGGGGGCGGCCATCACCTCCGCCCGAAAAAAGGCCGCATCAGCCGATTGCCCGGCGCGCGTCGCGTTCGGTCGCCCACGCGGCCCTTTCGACTAAGATAGCGCTCTTTTGGCGGCGCCACAAGGCGCGCCACCGCCCCACGCCCAACACTGTTCAAGCTCCCTGTCAGGTCCCCATCCACATCCGTTGTCCGACCATGAATCTCGTCAAGCTGTCGATGCTGCTGGTCCCCCTAGCGATCTTCCTGGCGATGATGCTGGCTGCCATCGGCGGCCATCGACTGGCCCAGCGGCACGTCTCCCAGATTCCAGACGAAGGGGTGGTCGGGGCGGGTGCGATCGATGCCGCCGCGCTCGGGCTCCTCGGGCTCCTGCTGGCCTTCTGGTTCAACGTGGCCGCCACCCACCTCGACCTGCGGCGGAGCCTGATCGTGGAGGAGGCCAACGCCATCGGCACAGCCTGGCTGCGGCTCGACCTGCTTCCAGCCGCAGCCCGACCGGCGAGCAGGGATCTGTTCCGAGCGTATGTCGATGGCCGGCTTGCCCTGACAACCAATCAGCCCGCCGGCAGCCCGGATGCCACTCTCGACCCAAAGCTCGAAGACATCCGCGCGGCCATTTGGACGACCTCTGTCGCTGCCGCACCGCGCTGCGAAAGCGCGCCGGCAGCCATGCTCCAACTCGGCTCGCTCAATGAAATGTTCGATGCCGCAACGCGACACGACGCATCCTTCAACGCCCACACACCGACCGCGATCGTCGTCCTCCTGGCTGTCGTGGCGATCGTGGCAACGGTCCTCGTCGGATACGACCTGGGGCGATCCAAACGATTTGAATGGTTCCACGCGACGCTCTTTGCGGGCGTCATCGCCTCGACGATCTGGGTGATCTACGATCTCGAGATGCCGCGGTACGGCTTGATCCGGGTCGATGACTACGACCGGACAATCCGCCAGGTCCGCGAGGGTTTCGACCGCGTGCCGAAGCCGCTCCACGCCGCTTGAACGCGGGGACTGGCGCGGCTCATCCGACGTCCTCGTCACCGTCCTCGTCACCGTCCTCTTCCTCGTCACCGTCCTCGTCACCGTCCTCGTCACCGTCCTCGTCACCGTCCTCGTCACCGTCCTCGTCACCGTCCTCGTCACCGTCCTCGTC
>SIAG01000034.1 GCA_009691925.1 Planctomycetaceae bacterium | reverse complement strand
GGTGCCATCGGTCTGTTCGCGGATGGCAGCGGCAGTCTTCATGAGCTTCACCATCCGCGAGCGCTCGAGGACGGGGCCGGAGAGTTGGCCATCAGCTTCGACGAGGAGCTCGGCGATCGGCACCTCGAGAACCTCCTGCCAGCCGAGGAGATCGGAGATCCGCAGATCACAGTCCTCCTGCTCCTGACGACGGGCGACCGACATCTCGACTCCGAGCCGGCGGGCGACGTTCCGCAGCGTCACCCCCTGCTGTTGGCGGACATCCGCCAGACGGTGGAATCGCTGCTTCCGGCGCGGCGTCGTCCGCGGCTTCACGGCGGGGGGGGTGAGCAGCGCATCGGCTTCGGCACGGACAGCGTCCGAGATTCCGCTGTCGGCGACCGCAAAGGGGTGCCGCATCCCGTCCTCGGAATCATTGAAGCGATCCTGAAAACGGGTTTCGTAGTCGACGGTCGCCATGATGGAATCCTCCTGCTGGGCCGGGAGCGGGGCGCGGTTGCGCACCGGGACCGCGGACGTTCGAACGGGGGTACAGCGAGCCTGAAGAATGGGGCCGGCGCGAACGCCGCTCGCCAGAACCGGGTCCTGCCTTGCCAGGGGGACCCGACTGGATAACTCTAGCGGCAACGGCAAGTCGGTGGTACCGACCGGCCGTTGCCCGTCCCGGCCCGCGGGGGACGTGACAGGAACCAATACGCCGCAGGAGCAGCGGCCGTTCGCGCGGGCGGCAATTTTTTCCCCTTCCCGCGACCGCTTCGTGCCCCCCGCCCCGTTGATTCCCCTTGACCGCGCGAGACTTCACCATGGCCCCCTGCAGCCCGCTTCCCGATGGCTACCGCGACCTCCGCGACCATGCTGCCTGGGCCGACGCCGGCCGGCGCTCGACCGTGCTGGTGTCGGGGGAGGATGCGGTGCGATTCGTCGACGGCTTCTGCACCGCGGCGCTTTCCACGCTCGCCCCCGGTGAAGGCACCGAGGCATTCTTCCCCGATGCCCGCGGACAGGTGCTCCTCCTGGCCACCGTCTTCCGTGGCCCTGACGGCGTGTGGATCGACGCCGATCCCGCGGTGCCGGTGACGGTCGAGGGGGCGGGGGGCGAGTGGTCGCTGGCGGCCCATCTTGAGCGTTACCATATCCGCGAGCGACTCGAGATCAGCGACCGGAGCGATCACTTCGCGGCGCTGTTCCTCGCCGGCCCTGCGGCAGGCGCGTGGATCGAACGCGGGGCAGCCGCCACGCTCCCCGGGGAGGCCATTCCCTCGGTAGACGCCGTTGCGGCGCCGTTGCTTCCGATCCGGCTGGCGCGCCCGTTCGGGCTGATGGCCGACGTCGCTGCCGGCAACCTGCCGGCGGTCTGTGGGGGAGTCCCGGCGGCGGTCCTCCGGGGGGAATGGCTGGGCCCGGGGACCTGCCTCGTGGTCGTGCCGCGCGACGACCGGGGGCGGCTCGTCGAGCGCTGGCAGCGAGACGGGATCGTCGAGGCCTCCGCCGGCGCCATCGATGCAGTGCGGCGCGAGGAGGGTCGTCTGTCGGCGGTCGATGTGCCCCCGCGGGCACTTCCTCAGGAGCTCGGTCGTGACTTGGCGATCTCGTTCACGAAGGGGTGTTATCTCGGTCAGGAGACGGTGGCACGGATCGACGCCCTCGGGCATGTCAACCGTCGCTTCGTGGGGATCGTCGCTGCGGCCGACGTACCTGCCGGGCCGGGGTCAAAGGTGACGATCCGGGGGAGCGGGGAAGCAGTGGGCACGATCACGTCATCCGGCCCCACGCCCCTGTTCGATGGCTGGTTGGGGCTCGGGTTGATGCGGACTTCGGCGCTCGCCGCCGGGATCGACTTGGAGATCGCCGGAGCCGCGGCACGCTGGGTGGAGCTGCCGCCGCGGCGCGGCGGGAAGGGAGCTGTGGCATGAGTCAGTTAGAGGGCGGAATGGCGAAGGGCGGTGGCGACGAGCCTCCCGATTGGGCGGTTCCCGCCGCCGACGTGCTCCTCGTGGCACGGCGTTTCCGGGTCGTCCGCCGCACCGAGCCGGGGCCGGGGGGTGCCGGGCGGGTGCGCGAGGTGATCGAGCATCCGGGGAGTGTCGTCGTCGTGCCGTTCCTCTCGCCGGTCGAGGTCTGCCTCGTCGAAGTGGTCCGCGTCGCCGTCGGCCGGACGCTTCTCGAGCTGCCCGCCGGCACGCTCGACCGGGTCGAGTCGCTCGAGGCCGCCGCGGCCCGGGAGCTCGCCGAGGAGACCGGGTATCGGTCGCGCTGTCTCACGGCCGCCGGCGCGCTTTGGATGTCGCCGGGGATTCTCCGCGAAAGGATGCATCTGTTCGTCGCCGAGGGGCTCGAACCGGGCCCCCAAACCCTCGAGCCGGGGGAGCAGATCCGTGTCAGGATCGTCCGCTGGGAGGAGGCGATCGCGATGTGCCTCGAAGGCGCCATCGACGACGCGAAGACCGTTGCCGGACTGCTGCTGGTCGATGCCCGCCGCCGGCTGGGGACGCAGATGCTCCATTCCGGTTGATGCCGTGGGCGCCTCACCCCGCTCCCGTTTGGGGGGCGGTGGCGGTGTCCGGTCGGCGATTGGCCAGGAACATCACGCCGCCGACGAGGCCGCAGGCGATCGAGACCAGGAACCAGAGCAGGCCGATCGCCACGGCCTTCTCTTTGGACACGCCGTGGGGGGCAAGAAGGACCGCCAGCCCCCCTTCCCGGATGCCGACTCCGCCAATGCTGATCGGGAGGACCATTGCCAGGGCAACCAACGGGATGGCGGCGAACCAGACCGAGACCGGGAGGTCGGTCCCGATCGACCGGCCGACGGCATCGACCACCAACGCCCCCCCCATCTGCACCAGCAGGCTCCAGGCGATGGCCGAGGCGATAAGCCCCGGACGCCGCTGGTATGGAAGAAGGCCGGCGACGATTCCCTGCACGCCGGGGTGCGACGGGAGGAACTGCGCGATCCGATCGAGATGGCTGATGATCAGGGTCGCCGGCAGGAGCACCGCTGCCAGCAGCATGCTGCCGATGAGGAGCGTGGGGAGGAGCGGGAGCGACGACTGATTGCGGATTAACGCCGTGACGGCGATCACCCCGAGGGCCGAGAGTCCGGCAAGTCGGTCGGCGAGGATCGTGCAACCGGCGAGCACGCGGCCGCGCGTCGTCGCCGCCATGCGGTACGCCTTGACCACGTCACCGCCGATCGACGTCGGCAGGCAGAGACTGAAAAACTGCCCCTCGAAGAACCGGCGGATGAAGACCGTCAACGGTTCTTGGAACCCGACCGGCCGGGCCAGCGCCGCCCAGCGGACCGCGGCCAGGCACTGCACGCCCAAACCGAGTCCCAGGCTCACTCCCCACCAGCGCCAGTCGACCGTTCCGAGCAGGAGTCGCAGTTGCTGCCAGTCGACGTTGCGGAGCGTCAGCGCCATCAGGGCGAGGGTGCCTGCCACCCGGAGCATCACTCCGGCGGCCCGTCGTGCCCGACCACGGTGCGACGGTTCCGAGGGCAGAATAGGATCCGGAGCCCCGGAGGGGGGGGTCGACGTTCCGGGGTGCTGCAGTGTCAACGTCTGTCTCGCGAGGGCAATCAACGTGGATCGACGTCCTGCGTGCTGCGTCGTTCCCCGCCGGTTAATCTAGATGTTCGTGGAAAAAGTCAGCGGAGACCATTTTCCATTTGAAGCACCCTCGAAAAACCCAGAGTTTTTCAGGGGGCTTCGGCTGCCGCATCTGCAGGAGAAATAGCTTATCCAAAGTCCGCTGGCGGTCCGCGGAAAACTTTATCCATGACCCCTCGGCCGCGGCGGAGCCCGCGATCCCGGCCCGTTGGTCGACCGGGAAGACGTCAAAAGGGATTCGGTAGCCATGCACGAGTGGATCGTCCCGCTGACAGATGTGGTGGTGTTTGGATTGCTCTTGGTGCTCGGGGGGAATCTCGGCAGCTTTCTCAATGTTGTTGTCCACCGGCTGCCCCGGGGGGAGTCGGTCGTCCATGGTGGCTCGCATTGCCCGTCGTGCGGATCGGCGATTCGCTGGCACGACAATGTTCCCGTCCTCGGGTGGCTCCTTCTCGGTGGCCGTTGTCGGGATTGCGGGGCGATGATCGCCGCGCGGTATCCGCTCGTGGAGGCCGTCGGGGCGATCCTCATCGGCGGGGTCGGCGCCGCCGAACTGCTGTCCGGTGGCCGGACGCTCCCCGGTGCCGCGTTCGGTGGCGGCCGACCCGGTGCCGACAATCTCCTTCTGCGGCCAGATCCGCTCCTCATCGCCGTCGCCATCCTCCACGGATGGCTTCTCTTTAATCTCCTTCTCGAAGCGGCCGTGGAGGCCGACGGGCAGGTCGTGCCGACCCGCTGGAGCCGCGTCGCCCTGGGGATCACCGTGGGCGCCGTGACCGGGTGGTCCGCCCTTCTGCCGGTCGGTGTCGGCATTCAACTCCCGGCGTGGATGGGGGATGGTCCGGGGCGTGGACTCTCGATCGCCATGTTTGGGGTGGCCTGCGGCGCTTTGCTCGGGCGCTCCTCCTCTTCGGCGGTGCGACAGGGCTTGATGCTCGTCGGCGCCGTCCTCGGGTGGCAGGCGGCAGGAGGCGCCGCGATCCTGCTGCCGGTGATCGGCGCGCTGCGGAGCTTGCTGGCGTCGCTGATCCCCCCCGATCCCCCGGTGGACACTCCGGCCGCCCCCGGGCCCGCCGGAGCCATCCACCCGTTTCCAGAATCGATCCAATCGGAGGGAGCGTCAGATCTGGAAACCGCGACAGGGTCAACCGATCCGGAATCATCCCCCGCCGCCCATCCCAGGGCGGAGCCGGCCGGACCCCCGGCCGTCAACCGCGATCGGGGCGCTTTCGTGGTCAGACTGGCGATCACGGCCATCTGCTATTTCCAGCGTAAAAGTGTGCCAGCGGGGGATTTGGTCGTGGCCACGGCCGTCGTTCTCCTGGCCTGGCGATGGCTGTGGCGGGGGGCCTTGGCACTCCTCGGATGACCCGCGGAAAGCGTCCAGTCCACATATTTCGCCGCCGTCGCCCGCCTTCTCCCCGGGGCGCGGTGTTGCCCACGCGGTCGTGTATACTCGGACGGGACCGGCCAGGACGTTCCGATTCCAGCGGGTGATGCATGAATCCACTCACCGAAGACTTCTGCTCCAAACCAGACTCCGGCCCGGCGTACGCTTCGGGCGATGCTGCCGGTTCTGCGCCGCAGTCGCCGATCGATGGCGGCGATATCGTGGCCTTCGATGAGCCTGCGGTTGCCGTGAACGACGGCATGACGTCCGGCGGAGCCTCCGCCGTCGGGCAACCGGCACAGGGTGCGACGGCCCCCCCGGCCCTGCCGATAGCCTCCCGCTCGGCTGTCCTGGGCGCGGGCCCGCCGCCGATGTCCGGCCCACCGCGGCCGGGCGTCGACGACGAGGAGTTCTTCACGCTGCTAAAGCGGAAATGGTCGGAGTTTCTTGTCGACATGCGGGATCCTAACCAGCGGTTCACGCTGATCACGATCGCGATCTTCACCGCCGCGCTGATCTACAGCTACTTCCCCGGCCTCTTCAACGCCTACATCGCTTGGGCCAACCCCCAGTACGCCCACGGCTGGATTGTGCCGCTGTTTTCGGCAGCCCTCCTCTTCTGGTGGCGGAAACCGGTGGCCCCGGTGAGATTATCCGCTCGGTATGTCGGGTTGCTCCTTCTGGCGGCCTCCCTCGGCCTGCGGTTGTTCGCGGCTAGCTACCGGATCGTGACGATCGACATGTACACGTTCGTCCCGGCGATCTGTGGCGTGTTCATCCTCGTGGGCGGGTGGAGTATGTTCCGGTGGGCGTGGGCCCCGCTGATGTTCCTGATCTTTATGTACCCGCTCCCCGACGAAGCGACCCGTTACCTCCTCGGGCCGCTGCAGACGACCGCTACGATGGTCAGCACATTTGCCCTTCAGACGCTGGGGCTCGAGGCCTATCGGGAGGGTAATCAGATCGTCCTCGGCGAGATGCACCTCGGTGTCGTCGATGCCTGTAGTGGGCTGCGAATGTTGACGATTTTTGTCGCGTTGTCGGTCGGACTGGTGATGGTTGGGCGGCGCTCGTGGTGGGAGAACGTCATCATCCTCGCCAGCGCTATTCCGATTGCCCTGGCGGTCAATTCGATCCGGATCACCGTCACGGGAGTTCTCTATCAGGTTTCCGACAGTGAGTTCGCCGAGCGAGTGTTCCACGATTGGGCGGGTCTGGTGATGATGCCGATGGCCATGGCCATGCTCTATGCCGAGCAATACATCCTGGCCAACGTCTTCCTGCCGGAGATCGAGGGGCCGGCCGTACTTGGGCGTTCGGCCACGCCAGCGGCGGAATCGTCTGGCCGGAAGGCGAAGGCTGCCGCGCCGGGCGTCCTCGGACTGGGGCCGCTCAACGGAGCCAAGTCCGGTGGCGCCGCGGCCAGCAAGCCCAAGGGGGTCGTCGGGCCGGTGATCGGCTTCCCGCCGAGAAAGGTTTGACCCTCGGATGGTCTCGCAGTGACACGGAGGCCGTCCATGGTTGGGTCGGCCCCCTGGTTCGGGCCGGGCTGCAGGGGTTGTTGGTTGGTCAGGTCGTTTTCCCTTGATTGATCCCAGGTAGCGCTATCCATGAGCGAAACTGCTGCCGTAGCCGTCGCGACCGAGCCGAAGGCACCGCTGCCGTCGGTCGGCGCCATCGCTGTGCGAGACACGGCCGTGGCGTTCCCCAGCCCGCAGGGAATGGCCTTCCCAGTCGCCGCCCCGGAGGCTGGGGTGGATGGCGGGATCAACTCCAAGCGCCTCCTCCACGCCCTGCGGCGGCGCTGGCTGCCGGCGCTGGCGCTGGCGCTGGTGACGGCAGTCGCCTTCGCCGTCCCTGTGTGGCTCTTCCTTCCGCGTGGCTATGAGGCCATCGTCTGGTTGAGAATCCGCGCCAGTGGGACGCTTCTCAGCGAAGGCCGCAGCGCCGAATACGACGCTTACCGGAAGACGCAGCTCCAGTTGCTCCGCAGCCCTGTGGTGCTCAATGCGGCCCTGCGGAAGCCGGGCATCTCGTCGCTGCGGATGATCACCGAGCAGGAAGACCCGCAAACCTGGCTGGCGCGAACGATCGAGCCGGTGTTGCAGGGTGACTCCGAGGTGATGCAATTGAAGTTCCGCGGGGCCGTCGCGGAGGAGACGGCGAAGATTCTCAACGCAATCACCTCCTGTTACCTCGACGACATCGTCAACAAGGACCGTCAGGATCGACTCAGCCGCCGAGACCAACTCGAGAAGAAGTTCAAAGAAAACCAGACCGAATTGCGCAGTCGCCGTGAGACTTTCAACGATCTCGCCCGCACGCTCGGTACCCGTGAAAGTCAGGAAGTGGCAACGCAGCGAGGGCTGCTCATGGACCAGCTCAACACGGCCAGGGGGAGGATGGTCCAGGCAGAGGACGATCTCGAGCGACTCGAAGCGGAGATCGCGATCGTGGAGTTCCGCAAGGACGAGATCGCAGACGCACGGGCCGACAATCAGCGCGACGAGGGTGAAGATGGTGCCGACGTCGCGGATCAGCTCGCCTCCGAGGATATGATCGAGGCCGCCTTGTCGCGTGAGCCGGAGATTCGTGCCCTCGAATCGCAGATCGCCGGCCTGACCGAATCCATCCTCGGCCAGGCGGAACGGAGCGCCCGGGGAATGAACGAGCCAGCCGTGAGGCGGATGGTCGGGCGCCGGCAGCAACTCCTCGGCCAGATCGAGTCGACCAAATCGAAGCTCCGGCCACAGATCCTCGGCGTCATGGGATCCGGTGGAAGTTCGACATCTTCAGGGGGCATCTCGAGCCCCCGCGAGCTCGAGCTCCGCCGGCAGACGCTCGGCAGGGCGATCGAGAAAGCCCGGAGCACCTGCGACGACATCTCGAAGCAGGTCATCGATCTTGGGAATGCGAATGCCGATCTCGAGAACCGCAAATCGGAAATCGATCAGCTCAACCGGATCACCGATCAGATCGGTATGCAACTCGAGGCAACATCGCTCGATCTCACCGCCCCCCCGCGGGTGACACTCCTCGAAGAGGCGGTCGTCCCGGTTGGAAACGACACCATGAAGCGGCTCCTGTTGGCGCTGATGGCGGCGGGCGCCGGCGGTTCCTGTGGCGGGGCGCTGATCGTGGCGCTGGAGTACATGAGGAACCGGCTCGGGGATGTCGAGGAGATCCCGTCACGGATCGGGGTGCGGGCCATCGGCACGATTCCCTGGATCGGAAAATCGAGGCGAGGCGGTGCCAACGAGTACCGCCTGGCGGAGAGTGTCGACAGTATCCGGACCCTCATCCTCCAGGCGAATCGGGAGGTGGCCAGGATCATCATGGTGACCAGCGCCGGCGAACGGGAAGCGAAATCTTCACTGGCCGCGAATCTCGCCGCCAGCATCGCCCGTTCGGGTCACCGCACGCTCCTCATCGAAGGGAGCCTGCGGAATCCCTCGGTGCACGCGGCCCTCCAGATCGACGCGACGACCCCGGGCATGGCGGAACTGCTGCGCGGTGAAACGACAAACAATGAAGTTGTCCAGCCGACGGCGATCGACGGATTGTTTGCCGTGACGGCGGGGGCGGTTGACTACGACGCCATCACGGCCCTGTCGCGGCAGGATTTTCCGCGCATCATCCAGGGTTTCCGTGATTCGTTCGATCACGTCATCATCGATGCCGGGCCGGTGCTCGCCTACGCCGACACGCTCATCATGGGGCGGCAGAGCGATATCACCATCCTCTCCACAATGCGTGATGTCAGCAGCGTCCCGGCGACGGTTGCGGCGGTGGATCGGCTCCGATCGGCCGGTGTCCGTGTTGCCGGATGTGTCTTGAGCGGTGTGAGTGATTCTGGGACGGGAAGCGGCAAGCGGTTTTAGGCGTGACGGCCTGTCGATCGATTGACCCATCAGGATTCCAAAGCGGATGAAATCTAACTTTTTGTCAACATGGCTGCCGGTGTGTTTCGGATTGGTCGCCTTGATCGGCGTTACGGTTGCGCAGGGGTACATGACTGATCGCTGGACCGGGAAGAACGTGAGTGAGGAGCTCCGCAAGGATGCCGCCCGGCTGGAGTCGTCTTTCCCGAAGGAGTTCGGCTCCTGGGAGATGATCGGTGAGACGGAGGCCGATCCCGCGCAACTCAAGGTGGCTGGTGCGGTGGGTCACATTTCGCGCGAGTACCAGAATGTCGATAGTGGCGCCAGGGTCGGCGTCTTCGTGGTCTGTGCCACGCCGAGCGACGCCTCCGGTCACACTCCCGATCGCTGTTATCCCAGCGCCGGCTTTGAGATCGCCGAGCAGGAGCACCGTGAGAATATCTCGCTTCCGGATGGTAAGACGGCCGAGGCCTTCTCTGGCTCGTTCAAGAAGCCTGGGGAGAGCCTGCGGATATTCTGGACGTATGCCGTGACCGGGAAGTGGGTCGCGCCGCAGATTGCCCGTATCGAACTGGCCAACAGTCTCGTCGTGTTCAAGGTTTACGCCATCATCGATGAGACGGCGATGCCACGGGGTGAAGGGAACCGCACTGGGTTGCGGTTCCTCGCCGACCTGATCCCGGAGTTTGACCGGGCGATCTTCGTCGCCGAGGACGCCGCACAGGTCAGGGCCGATGGTGGCACCCCCACATCGATCGGCTCGAACGGGGCGTGAATCGCGAGCCTGCCCGGAGTGTGGGCGCGATGTCTCCGGGGTGCTGCCGTGTGCTGATCACAAGAGTTTGAACGCCGGTCATGGAACTCGCGAGGAAACGGATCGTTGTCACTGGGGGCGCCGGGTTCCTCGGGACGGCCGTTTGCCGGGTTCTCCGCGGTCGCGGTGTGTCGCCTGACCAGCTGTTCGTGCCGCGGCGCGAGTCCTGCGACCTCACCGATGAATCGGCCGTTGAACGCCTCTACGATGATGTCCGTCCGGATGTCGTCATTCACCTGGCCGCGGAGGTCGGTGGCATCGGCGCGAACCGGGCGGCACCGGGGCGTTTCTTTTACGCCAACATGGCGATGGGGCTCCATCTCATCGAGCATGCGCGGCGGGTCGGGCTGGAGAAGTTTGTCCATACCGGCACCGTCTGCGCGTATCCGCGGGATTGTGCCGTTCCGTTCCGGGAGGACGACCTCTGGAACGGTTACCCAGAAGTCACCAACGCACCGTACGGCATCGCCAAGAAGGCGTTGTTCGTAATGCTCGATGCCTACCGGCGCCAGTACGGCCTCCGATCGGCGGTAATGGTGCCAGTGAATCTCTACGGTCCCGGGGACGACTTCGACCCCGCCACGAGCCATGTCATTCCCGCCCTGATCCGGAGGTGCGACGAGGCGCGCCGCGCCGGATTGCCCGAGATCGTCTGCTGGGGTTCGGGAACAGCCACGCGGGAGTTCCTCCATGTCGAGGATGCCGCCGAGGCGGTGGTCCGGGCGGCGGAGCTGATCGATGATCCGATCCCGATCAATCTCGGCGGTGGGGCGGAGATCGCGATCCGTGATCTCGTGGCCAAGGTGGCCGCAGGATGTCGGTACGGTGGGCGGATCACCTGGGATCGATCGCAGCCGGATGGCCAGCCACGACGCAGCCTCGACATCTCGCGCGCCCGATCAATGCTCGGATGGCAACCCGTCCGTAACTTCGATAACGGGCTCGCGGAGACGATCCGGTGGTGGGCTGAGCGGACATGAGTTGCGGTGGGTGCCGATCAATCCGCGATCGGCTCGAGGGCACCGTGGGAGAAGATGAAGCGTCGCGTACCGGCGGAGCCGTCGAAGATCACCGTCACGACAGACCGTACGCCAGCGCCGCTCACTCCGGCGATCGTTCCCTCGCCATACTCGGCGTGCCGGACCCTCTGCCCGGCTCCCAAGGGGGCCGGCGCCTGCCGGCCGCTGGTCCGTCGCGCGAGCTCGGCGGCAGTCTCCAATTTGGGAGGCGTGGGGCGGGCCGTCCTCAAACCGGCTCTGGAACGCCCCGGTGGCGGAGGCAGATCGTCTTCGGTCTCAAGCACGAGTCCGTCGTCCCTGGTTGGCCTCGACGGGGAGCCCTGGCGGGACGCCGTCCATCCCTGCTCCTCATCCCAGGCATCGGGAGGAAGCTGGGATTCGTCATCCTCGCGGGGTCGGCGGCCCCCCAGGCCCCCGGCCGGCGGGGCTTCGGTGCCCGTCACCTCCGCACCGGGGCCTGACATCTCCGCGAGGAACAGGCTGGGGCAGCCGATCCGCCGGGCCCCGCGGTAGTCGCGCATCCGGGCACAGCTGGCATGAACCTGCTCCATGCCGCGGGTGATCCCCACGAACACGAGGCGCCGCTCCTCTTCGAGCTGGTCGGGCTGATCGAGGCTGCGTTGGTGAGGAAGAATCCCATCCTCCATGGCCACGAGGTAGACCACCGGGAATTCGAGTCCCTTGGCGGCATGAAACGTCATCAGCGAGACGCGATCGGCGGAGGGGTCCCAGGCATCGGTGTCGGCCACCAGGGCGGTGGTGTCGAGGAACGCGCCGAGCGGGGATTCGTCGATCCCGCGGGGCTGTTCATCCGAGGCATATCCGGAATCGAATTGCCGGGCCGCCGTGATCAGTTCCTCCACGTTCGCGAGCCGGTCGTCCCCCTCCTCGTCCTCGTCGTCGGCGAGCATGACGCGATAGCCGGTCTGCTCGAGCACGGCTTCGAGGATCCCGGCCACCGAGGGATCGCCGGCCGCTACGCCCGCGAGCGTGGCATGGAGCGTGGCGAACCGACCGATCGACGTCGCAGCCCGGGCCGGGAGGCCGGTCACGGACTTCGCCCGTCGGCAGGCGGCGAGGAGCGGCACGGCATGGTCGGTCGCCCAGGCCGAGAGAAGATCGAGCGACAGCCGCCCGATGCCCCGCGCGGGCACGTTGACGACCCGGAGGAGCGCCTCATCATCACGCGGATTCCGAAGCAATCGCAGCCAGGCGATGATGTCACGGATCTCGCGTCGCTTGAAGAACTCGACCCCGCGGAGCAGTTGGTAGGGGACGCCGCGGGAACGGAGTGCGACCTCCAGGGAGCGGGAGAGGGCGTTGGTGCGAAAGAGGATGGCGAAATCCCGTGGTGAACGCCCGGACCGCGCGACAGCCGCGGCGATCTCGTCGGCGATCCGGTCGGCCTCCTCGCGCCCTTCTGCGTCGAGGACGATCCGCACGGGTACACCGTCGGGGGCATCGGTGAGGAGTTGCTTCGGCTTGCGGCGCGTGTTGTGGCCGATGAGACGGTCGGCCGTGCCGAGGATGTTCGCCGTGCTCCGGTAGTTGTGCTCGAGTTTCACGACACTCGCGGTCGGGTAGTCGCGTTCGAACTCGAGGATGTTGCGGATGCTCGCACCGCGCCACCCGTAGATCGCCTGGTCGGGATCGCCGGTCACCGAGAGATTCGGGTGATCGATCGACAGGCCCCGGAGGATCGCATACTGGGCGGCATTCGTGTCCTGGTACTCGTCGACGAGGATCCAGCGGTGACGGGCGTCGAGTTGGCTGCGGAGTTCGGGGTTGTCGAGGATCAACCGCGCCACGTGGACGAGCAGGTCATCGAAGTCGACGGCATTGCATTCGAGCATCATCTGTTGATAGACCGGCCACAGCCTGACGGCGACCTCGTCGGCCGGCCGGCCCCAGCGTGCTTCGAAGGTTTCCGGAGTGAGGAGGTCGTTCTTGGCGCGGCTGATGATCCCTGCGAGACGGTCGACCGGAGTGTGGGTGAGGTTCAGACCGAGTCGCTTCGCTGCCCGCTTCATCACCGCCCCGGAGTCGTCGGTGTCGAGAATCGAATAGTCACTGGTCAACCCGACCATCCTGGCGTGGGTACGGAGCAACCGGGCCGCGAAACGGTGGAACGTCCCCATCTCGACCGGCTGCGGGCCGACGAGTGACGTCACCCGGCGGCGCATCTCGTCGGCGGCCTTGTTGGTGAACGATAGGGCCACGATGGTGTGGGCCGGCACCCCCTGCAAGATGAGGTGGGCGATCCGGTGGGTGACGACACGCGTCTTGCCGCTGCCTGGCCCCGCAAGCACCAGGAGCGGGCCGTCCATGTGGGTGGCTGCCCGACGCTGGGATGCATTGAGGCTGTCGAGTTGCATGCGGTCGTCCTGCCTGCCACCGGGTGGGTAAATCCCGGAAGTCTGCGGGGTTTGGGAAGATCTGCGTCGATGCCCGCCGGGTGGTAGTCGGAATCGCGCGATCCCGAGTATATTTGCTCCTTGTCGGAAGACGGTGCCATCGAATCATGGAACGGGTTCATCGACGGGGCGGGGTGACCCTCGGGCCGACTCGATCAGAGCACGACGTGATCGTGGACAGACTTGACGCTTGGATATCAGGTCGGAACAGGGATGTCCGACGGAGTCCCGTCACGCCAGCTTCCGATTCCCGGCTATCTCCGGGACATCGAGCCCCTGGGCCGGGAAACCGGTCCGCCGCACGGGAGGGAACCCATGCCACGCGTTCCGTACAGGAATATGACGCAGTCGGACGAAATGGCGGAAAAGCTCGACATGAGCACCGCCGAGATCGGACTTTCGGTTCGAACGACGAATTGCCTCGAGGAGAAGGGCATCTTCACGGTGCACGACCTCCTCAAGTGCACGCGTGCCGACCTCCTCGGAATCTCCAATTTCGGTGAGAAGACGCTCGAAGAGGTCTATCGAGCCCTCGAAAAAATTGGATTTTACCGCTCGTCCCAGCCGTCTTCCGCCCAGTCCACAGCGCTGGGGACGAACGGTCCGGCAGGTTCGGCCGGAGGGCACTCCTGAAGTCCAGTCGCACGAGCCGGAGCATCGGGCAGGACGGGAACCGCTGGCCGGGGCACGTCCGGGATGACCGGTTATGAGACTTCCGCGGTTCTTCACCAAGAAGCGGGGCCATCGGAGAACCGACTCCCACGCCTGGGGGTCGTTTGCCGAAGGGCTTTTTTATGCGTTGCTGGTCGGTGCCGGGGTCGTCTTCGGACTGCTCCTGGTGACCGGTGCGGTGACCTATGCGCCTGCCGACCCCGACTCGGTCGTGCTCCAGCGGGGCTACGAATGGTGGATGTGGCTGCTGACGCTGCTGATGCCCGTGGCGCTGTTGGCCTTTGGTGGGTCCGGTCTCGTTCGCGTCGTGCGAACGTGGGGAAAATCCCAGGAACACCGTGCCGCTGCTTCACGTGCGGTGATCCTCGATGGACTGGCCGGTCCGTCGGCGGGGGCGGCAGGTCGTCCGGCGATCCCGTCGTGCGACAACCTCGAGAACTCCCCCGGCATCGTCCTTCGCTACCGACTCCCTCTGGAGAGTCCCGAGAACTGGTCGTTGGTCGGGTTCGGATTGTTCGCGCTCCTGTGGAACGCTGTCGTCGTCGTGCTTGCCGTCGGCGTTGGGGCTGATCTCATCGGCGGCACGACCGATTGGTTGCTGATCGGTCTCCTCGTGCCGTTTGTCATCGTCGGTGTGGGTGGCGTGGCGCTATTCGTCAGATCGCTCGTGCTCTCCACATCAGTGGGGCCGACGCATGTGGAGATCTCCGATCACCCGCTCGTCCCCGGCAGGCGGTATGACGTCCGGCTCGGCCAGGGGGGCGCGCACCTTTTCCGATCGATTGATCTCGGGCTCGAAATGGAGGAGACGGCGACGTTCCGTCAGGGCACCGACACGAGAACCCAGCGGATCGTCGTGAGGCGAGTCCCCGTCTCGGGGTGGCAACTCGTCCAACCGGTGCCGGGCGGGATCTTCGAAGCGCGCGTGCCGTTGACGATCCCAGCCGATGCGATGCACTCCTTCTCGAGCGAAAACAACGCCGTTCAATGGCGGATCGTGGTCCGTGCGCAACCTGACCGGTGGCCGGAATTCATTCGTGTGTTTCCCGTCGTCGTGATCCCCGTCACGGCGGCGGGCGCCGAGGCCTTCCCCGAATCAGTGGAGGCGATGGGATGAACGCTGCCGACAGCCACGGGGGAACCGCCTATGGTCCCGCCGGTTCGGCGCCTTTCCCGCGGATGGAGCTCCGCTTCGGTCATCCGGGCCGGAGGTACGAGCCGGGAGAATGGGTCACGGCCGAGTACACCATCGATGGCCTCAACGGAGAGCGGCCCCGCGCACTGGAACGCTCCGCCCTGTGGTACACCGAGGGCAAGGGAGAGGAGGATCTGGGTGTCCATTTCTTCGAACGCTTCTTGACGCCCGAGACCATCGATCGCGTCGTGCCAGAGGGCACCTTCGCCCTCCAACTGCCGCCGAGCCCACTGTCCTATGAAGGGGTGATCGTGAAGATCCGCTGGTGCATCCGCCTGCGGATCTTCTTCGAGTCGGGACGCGATCATGTCTCGGAGCATGTGTTCACCGTCGGCCGCGTTCCTCCATCGATCCTGCCGTGAGCCATCCCCGGGACGTCGCGCCATGGATGTCGGACAGACGATTCACAGTCTTAATCCATTCGCCACCCGATACGTCGCGTCGGCCCGTCTTCTGCCACGGGACGAGCAGGGCGGGATTCTCAATCTCGCGTCGCTCGTCGCCAGGCTCGATGCGCTCGGGGGATCGGGGGCGATCGTCGGTCCGCACGGGACGGGGAAGTCGACCGTACTCTCCCATCTGGGCGACTTCATCGCGGCCGGGAAACGGCCCGTGGGCAGGGTCAGGCTGCGGAGCCGGCGCGACATCCCTGCCGCCGTCCGCTCGGTCCGCGATGCTTCCCGGGGCGGGCTGCTGTGCATCGACAGTTGGGAGCTCCTCGGATTTACCGGCCGTGCCGTCGTCCGCGGTCTGGCCAGGGCCCGCAGAGTCGGCCTGCTGGTCACATCCCACGGTCCGGCGGGCCTGCCGACACTGATCTCCTGTCGGGGCACCAGAGCGATCCTTGGGGCACTGGTCGGCGAGCTCCCCGACCATGACGAGTGGTTCGGCAGGACGATCGTCGCCGCCGATCTGGAGGCGGCGCTCAACGCGGCCAACGGGGACGTGCGGCAGGCCCTTGACCGGCTCTACGACCGCTTCGAACGGGGCCGGCAGCAGTTGCCGCAGTGAAGGGGCGCTCGGGGGTTTCCCGTCGGGCGGCCCTCCGCGGAAGTGCCGTTGCCGGTCGGTCGTGCCGATCGTGCGATTGGTGCCGGTTGTGCGGTGACCGCCACTGACATTCACGTTTTTATTGCCGAGATAAATTGCCCAGCTCCCCGGGTCGGCAACCTACGCTAGACAGGATGATGGAGCTGGCCATGCCTGTGCTGGCCAGCCGCTGCGGCAAATGGTGGGATGGCATTCGGGCGATTCCGAGGAGTGAGTCATGAACGTGTGGCGGTTGGTCGTGACGCTGAACCTGGCTGGGGCCCTGGCGCTGGGAGCCCCTCGCGTCGGCTCGGCGCAGTGCTGTCTCAATAACATGTTTGCCGGTTTCCATTCCTGCTTCTACAAGGCCCCCCAGGCCTACGCCGTCGCTCCGGTCATGGCTCCGGTGGCGGCGCCGGCGATGATGATGGCACCGGCGATGGCGCCAGCGATGGCGCCGGTGCCCATCGCCCCTCCACCCCCCGTGACGGTTCCCGTTCAGCAGGTGAGCTACGTCCCCGAGACGACGTATCGGACCGAATACCGCTCGGTGCCGGTGACCAGTTACAAGCCCTCCTGCGAAATCGATCCCTGCACCGGTTGCCCGCGTGATTGCATG
>SIAG01000033.1 GCA_009691925.1 Planctomycetaceae bacterium | reverse complement strand
CTCGCCGTCCCGTCTGACGCCTCCCCGGCCGGGAGGACTTTCCACAACCTTCCATCACGCCCTCCTTTCCTTTCCCATCCGCCGCCTGCAACCCGCGACTATTCTACCGGGGGTCGATTCGCCACACCTTTCCCAGCGGCCCCACCCGCCCCACCGCCGCGGAGATCCGCCTTGCTTTTCAACCTCCCGCTGCTCCGACACCTCGTTCCCGCTGCCGCGGCGTGGCTCGCACTGGCCGCCTCGGCATCCGCAGCGCGTGGCGCCGACGCCGATGCGTTCTTCATTGGCGGCCAGATTCCCCGCATCGAAATCCGTCTCGCCGAGGGGGCCGCCGATCGGCTCCGCGACGATCCGCGGAGCTACGTCCCCTGCACGCTCACGATCGATGCCGACGCCGTTCTGGAGGATGTCGCCATCAAGCTCAAGGGCTCGGCGGGGAGCTTCCAGGGGCTCGACGACAAGCCGGGATTTACCGTCAACGTCGACCGCTTCCGCCCCGGCGCCCGCTTTCACGGCCTCGACAAGTTTCACCTCAACAATGCCGCCCAGGATCCGACCCTGTTGGCCGAATGGCTCGGCGCGCAGCTGTTTCTCGAGGCCGGCATCCCCGCCGCACGCGTGACCCACGCCCGCGTCCTCCTCGACGACCGCGATCTCGGGCTCTATGTCTTCAAGGAGGCGATCGACCGTGACTTTCTCCAGCGCCACTTCGACGACTCCAGCGGCAATCTCTACGACGGCGGCACGGGGGTCGATGTCGACGAGCTCGTCGAGCGCGACGAGGGGAAGAACGGCGTGCCCGGAGCCGATCTGAAGGCGCTCGTCGCGGCCTGCCGCGGGGCCGATCCGGCCCAACGGCAGGCCGCGATCAGCGCGCGGCTCGACGTCGACGCGTTCGTGACCTTCATGGCCCTCGAGCTGATGACCGGCCACTGGGACGGCTACACCACCGCGCACAACAACTACCGCATCTACACCGATCCCGCCGACGGCGGCCGAATCCGCTTCCTCCCCCATGGCATGGATCAGATCTTCGGCGATCCCGGCGCTCCGATCCTCGAGATGCCCCCCACGATCGTCGCCGCGGCCGTGATGGGGGTGCCGGAGTGGCGGGGGGCGTTTCGCGATCGCCTCCGCGCGCTCCTCCCGCTGTTCGCCGCCGAGGCAGCGATCCTGCCGCAGCTCGATTCCGTCGCCGAGCGCCTCCGTCCCGCCGTCGTGGCGACCGGCACCGAAGCGCTCGAGGCCTGGGAGGGCGCCTGGGGCGAGCTTCGCGACCGAATCGTCGCCCGCGAAGCGCACCTCCGCGAGCAGGCCGAGGCCCCCGAACCGGAGCCGATTCAGTTCGACGGCGCCCGCCGGACTGGGCTCGCCGGATGGACCCCCCAGACCGACGCCGGCGAAGCGACCCACGACGAGACCGAAGGGGACGATGGCCGGAGCGTGCTGCGGATCGCCGTCGTCGGCGAGACCCCCTTGATCGCATCGTGGCGCGTGGCGGTGCCGCTGCCGGCGGGGCGTTATCGCTTCGAGGGGCTGGCCTACGGTGAGGGGATCGAGGCCACGGAGGACGACACCGGCAGCGGGGCGGGACTGCGGATCTCCGGTGGTAAACGTCGCCAAGCGGTCGATCGCGCGGGGGAATGGACGGCGCTGGGGTATGAGTTCGCGCTCGAGGCCGCGGCGACGGTGGAGCTCGTCGCAGAGCTGCGGGCCACCGCTGGTCAAGTCTCCTTCAATGCGGAGTCGCTCGTGCTCGTGCGGCTTTCGGAGCCTTAAACCTTGAGCAGCACGCTGTCGGCGAACTCCCCTCGGATTCTCGGCCGGATGCCGTGGTCATCGAACCATTGCTCGAGCGACCGGCCGTGCACGCTGTCGCCCATCGGCATGAGAAACGGGGCGCCGTCGAGCGACTGGGGAAAACCACGGTGGTAGAGCTTCATCAGCTTGGCAGTTCCGAAGAAGGTCACCCCGCTCTCCCCGAGGAGGTGATTGAAGGCGCGGAGACCGAGCGGCGGATTGACGGGGCTGTCGCTCAAGACCAGGTCGATCTCGTGGAGCGACAACTGCGTCAGGAGCCGGTCCGGAGGCCCATCGATGCAGGTCACCCGCACATCCCCCTCGGGCTGAAAGGCAGGTCGGAGCAAACGATGGACCACGAGCTTGGGGAGGGTGTCGGCAATCCCGACGACCAGCCGGATCATCCCGCCGGCCGGCCGGCCGCGGACGACATCCTCGAGCTCCCGACCGAGTGAAAAAATCTCGTCTGCATACCGGTAAACCGTCTTACCCGCCTCGGTGAGCGTCATCGCCCTTCCCCGCCGCTCGAACAGCGGTGTCTTCACCGATTTTTCCAGCGCCTTAAGCTGGGCACTGATGGTCGGCTGCGTGAGATGGAGACTCCGGCAGGCCTTTGTGACGCTCCCCTCGCGGGCGACGGTCCAAAAATAGGGCAGGTGGTGGTAGTTCAACCAGCGCACGACGCGCCTCTATGAATCGTTTTTTTAGATGATTCATGGAGTATTCATCGGCTTGCTCGATGAATCCAGGCAGCCTACAAATGACGATGTAATTCTCGGCCTTCGCCGTGGTCGCGAGACCGCGGCCGGTCGGCGCTGCTCTCTGCCTTCTGTGAATGTCGCCATGACGCAGCCGCCGAGGCACGATCCCCACACCCCCGCCGACACGTGGCGGCAGCTCGCCAAACTCCTGGCCAGCGAGCGTCGGGACGTGGGCACGATCCTCGCCTTCGCCCTCGGCGTCGGGCTGTTGTCGGTGGTCACTCCGGCCGCGATCGAAGCCCTCGTCAACACCGTGGCCTTCGGGGTGTTGCTCTGGCCGGTGATCGTCCTCGCGCTGGTGACCCTCGGATTTCTGGCGTTTGCAGCCTGCCTGCGGGCGATGCAGTCGGCCGTGGCCGAGTATGTCCAGCGGCGGGTCTTCGTCCGCACCGCCAGGGCCTTCGCAACGGCCTTCCTCCGCTGCGACGCCGACACGCTGGCGCGCAGCAACCCGACCGACATCGTCAATCGCTTCTTCGAGGTGGCCTCGGTGCAGAAATGCGTGGCGACGTTGCTCGTCGACGGCGTCCAGATCGCCACAACGACGATCGTCGGGCTCGTCGTGTTGGCGTTCTACCATCCCTACCTGCTCGTGTTTGCCGTCGTCATGGTATTCCTCATGGCATTCCTGCTCCTCGTTCTCGGAACCGGCGGCATTCGCACGAGCATCGCCGAGAGCGCGGCGAAGTATGAGTTTGCGGCCTGGCTCGAGGATTTGTCTCGCTGCCCGCGCTCGCTCCGCAGCCAGAGCGGCCTGACGTTCTCGGCCGAGCGGGCCGAGGAGCGGATCGACGCCTATCTCACGGCGCGACGGCGCCACTTCTCGGTGGTCTGGCGGCAGGTCGTCTTCGCCCTGGCAATCGAGGCCCTGGCGAGCACCGCTCTCCTCGGTCTGGGCGGATGGCTGGTGATCCAACGGCAGCTCAATCTCGGCCAGCTCGTGGCCGGGGAGCTGATCGTCACCCTCGTGCTCTCGGCGGTGTCGAAGATCGGGAAATATGCCGAGGTGTTCTACGATCTCCACGCCGGCTTGGCGAAGCTGGCGATCGTCGACCAACTCGATGCCGAGGTCGACGGCGGCGAACAACTTCCTGACAGCCTCGGCCCGATGACGGTGGCAGTCGACGCTGGAAATGGCGAGGAGCCACATCGGCGCGTCGAGTTGGCTGCCGGGCGCCACGCGGCCATGACCGCCAACGCTGGCAGCACGGCTTGGCTGGAGGCCCTCGCGCTCCTCCGCTCTCCGCCTGCGGGGACGTTTGAACTCGACGGCATTGATGGGCGATCACTCGACAGGCCCGCCGCCCGCGAGCATGTGGCCCTCGTCGGCGCCCCCGAGACGTTCGCCGGCACCGTGGCCGAGAATCTCCGCGCTGGCCGGACGGCGATTTCGGCCGCCGATCTCCGCGCGGCGCTGGAGACGGTGGGGCTCGCTTCCCGGATCGCCCGTCTGCCGCTCGGCATGGCGACGCCCTTGGCTGCCGACGGCTTCCCCCTCGATCCCGTCGAGGCAGCCCGGCTGACACTCGCCCGGGCGATCGCCGGCCACCCCCGACTCCTCCTCATCGACCGCCTCCTCGACGGGTTCGATCTTGAAGGGGACGCCGCTCTGACCGACGCACTTTTCGGCCCGTCGTCTCCCTGGACCCTCGTTGTCGCCAGTACCCGTGACGACGTCCGCCGGCGATGCGACTCGACCCTGGAGGCATCGTGATCATGGGATCCCGTACCTCCCGCACCTCCCCCACCTCCCGCACCTCCCCCACCGCGGCCCCCCTTCCCGCCAGCGTGGCCACGCCACGGAGCGTCCGTCGCTTCGCCACGGTGGCGATCGTGATTTTCGCTGCTTCCCCATTCCTCCTCGCCTTCGTCCCCTGGCAGCAGACCGTCCAGGGGCGGGGGGACATCATGGCTTTTGCGCCGGTCGATCGGATGCAGGTCATCGAGGCGATGGTCTCCGGGCAGATCAGCCAGTGGCACGTCGTCGAGGGAAGCCTGGTCAAGAAAAACGATCCGCTGGTCGATATCGAAGATAACGATCACGCGCTTGCGGCAAGACTGGAGGCGCAGCGGGGCTTCCTTGCCGACCGGCTCACGGCGGCCGAGCGGGAGGTGGAAGAGCAACAGGCGGCTGCGGAGGCGCAGGTGGCGGCCCGCGAGGCGGCGATTCGTGCCGCCATGGCCAATCGGGATGCCGCTCGGAAGTCGATCGAGGTTTCCAAGCATGTGGAGGCCAACGCCACCTTCGCCGAGGAGTACGAGCGCAACCGTTTCCAGATGTTCGAGGATCTGTTCACCAACCCGCAGTTCGGCGGGCTGGAGAGCCGAATCTCCCGGGACGAAGCCCGAATGCGGTCCGACCGGGCGGCCACCGACACCGAGAAGGCCGCCTCGGAAATCGAGCGGGCCGAGGCCTTCCTCCTCACCCAGGAATCGATGCTCGTGCAGGCCGACGCCGCCGGACTCTCGAATATCGCCGTCGCCCGCGGCAACCTCCGCAAGAGCGAACAAAACCTGTTCACGATCCAACGCGATCTCCAGGAAGTCGACACCCGCATCGAGCGCTTCAAAGACCGGATCATGCTCGCTCCATGCGACGGCACCGTCTATCGCGTGGCGGCGAACGTCAGCCGGGGCGGACAGTTCGTCAAGGAAGGGGATGAGCTGTGCACGATCGTCCCCGACACCACCGACCGGGTCGTGGAGCTGCTCCTCGACGGCAACGACGCGCCGCTGGTCCTCGCCTATGCCGAACGCACTGGCTCCTTCCCCCATGTCCGCCTCCAGTTCGAGGGCTGGCCGGCGGTGCAGTTCTCCGGCTGGCCGGAGCTCGCGGTCGGGACTTTCGGCGGCCGGATCCGGCAGATCGATTCCGCCAGTGGGAGCACGGGGAAGTTTCGCGTCCTCGTGGAGCCCGATGCCCAACTCGTCGGCGACACCTGGCCCGATCAGCAGATGCTCCGGCAGGGGAATCAGGCAATCGGCTGGGTGTTCCTCAACCGGGTGCCGCTCGGTTACGAGATCTGGCGGCGGCTCAACGGCTTCCCGCCGGTCCTCGCCCCTCCGCCCAAGGACCCCGAGGGGAAAGAGAACAAGGCACCGAAGGTGAAGGTCGGATGACTCCGAGAGCGGGCGTGGCGAACTTCACGCCGATGCTTACCGCCGCGGCTCTCATTCTCCTCCTCGCGGCCTCGGTCGTGGCGACGGAACCGGGGCGCTTTGTCCCCGCTGGCCGACCGACCCCCCTCGCCCCCGATCGGGGCGACCTGCCACCGACGGTGATCACGCAATCGTTCCTCGACCTCGTCGACACGGCGGAGGCCTCCGATCCCCGATCGGCTGGCGACGACCGTCGTGGCAATTCCAAGCCCGCGCGGGACGATCTCCGCTCCCGGCCCGGCACGGCCTCGGCAGCGCCTCCGGCCGCTGCCGGGCAGCCAGGCATCGAGGTACTCCCGCCCCCCCCGCCGGCGGCCATCGCGGCCGCCACCGTCGCCCCCCCGCAGCCCTCTGCGGCCCTCGAGCTTCCCGACCTCTCCTTTGACAATCGCGACGAACCGCTCACGCTCCAGGAGGTGCTTCAAAGCGTCCTCATCCATTTCCCGCTCCTCCAGGCGGTGGAGCGGGAGCGGGGGATCGCCTCGGGCAAGCTGACCTCCGCGATGGGCGCCTTCGACACCAACGTCAACATGGCAGGCAACGCCCTCGCGCCGGGGACCTACGAAAACTACCGATCCGATTTCGGTCTCTCGCAGCAATTCATGACCGGAGGGATCAGCGCCTTCGGGGGATTCCGCGCCGGGTACGGCGATTTCCCCACTTACAATCTCGACCAAAAGACGGCCAACGCGGGGGAATGGCGGGGCGGCATCACGCTCCCGTTCGCCAAAAACCGCGACATTGACCGCCCCCGCGCAGCCCGCGCCCAGGCCGAGCTCGACGTCGCCCTCGCCGAGCCGACGATCGAGCGCGGCCGCCTCGATTGGATGCGTGCCGCCGCCCGGGCCTATTGGGCATGGCAGGGGAGCGGGGAACGCTACGGCGCCGGTGAGCGGCTGCTCGACCTCGCCGTCCGCCGCGACGGCGAACTGGAGCAGAAGGTGGCACGGGGCGCGACGGCCAACATCGAACGGATCGACAACCAGCAGAACATCGCCCTCCGCAACGGTCTCATCGTCCAGGCCGACCGGGCGATGCAGCAGGCCTCCATCGATCTCTCCCTCTTCCACCGCGATGCCGCCGGCCGCCCGCTCCTCGCCCGCCGCAGCCGGATGCGAACGGTGCCGGAGCCGGTGCAGCCCGGCGTCCCCCTCTACCAGGAGTCGCTTGCCCGAGCGCTGGGGTCGCGGCCCGAGTTCCGGAGGCTTTCCCTGCAGCGGGAAAAGCTCCTCGTCGATCGGCGGTTCGCCGCCAACCAAACACTCCCCAATCTCGATGGCCAGCTGACCGGGAACCAGGATGCCGGCTTCGGCAAAAGCGCCCTATCCGGCCCCGACGGCCTCGACCGGCAAGTGTTGCAGGCGTCGCTGATCTTTCAACTGCCGGCCCAGCGGCGCGAAGCCCGCGGGCGCTTGCAGACGGCCGAATCGCAGCTCATGCAGGTCGACCGGCAATTGAGCTTCGCCGAGGACCAGGTGCGGGCCGAGGTTCAGGACGCCTTCTCCCTGCTCGAGCGGGCGTACGAATTTCACAAGCAGGCCCGCACCCGTCTCGATCTCGCCCGCCTCGTGGCGGGAGCCGAGCGCGAGCAACTGCGGCTCGGTCGCAGCGACGTGCTCCGCGTCACCCTCCGCGAGCAGGCGAAGTTCGATGCCGAGATCTTCGAGATCTCGGCCCGCCAGGAGTTCTGGCGGGCCGAGAGTGATCTGCGTGCCGCCGACACGTCCCTCGGGCCCGAGAGCCGCGGGCTGCTCCGGGAAATGACCGTTCGTCAGGGGCCCATCGACGAGTCACGTTGACCGCTCGTCATTCGGTTTGTGACTGGAACGACCAGCGCGAGCACGACTGATGGCGGGAAGCGCGGGCGGGATTGCCGGGGGGCCGGGGAACAGTTCTGTTGTCGTGGTCGATTCCCGCCTGCCCCGGGCTCCCCCCATGCACGACGTTGATCTCATCCTCACGCTCGCCGGTGGCCTCTCCGCCGCGCTCGTGTTCGGCGCGATCACGCATTGGCTCCGACTGTCGCCGATCGTCGGCTATCTGATCGCCGGCGTCGTCGTCGGGCCGCACTTCCCGGGCTTCGAGGCCGATGCCGAGCTGGCCAGCGGCATGGCCGAGCTCGGCGTTGTTCTCCTCCTCTTCGGCGTCGGCCTCCATTTCCACCTCCGCGAGCTCCTCGAGGTGCGATCGATCGTCGTTCCAGGTGCCCTTGTGGCAAGCGCTGTCGCGACGGCGATCGGCACCCTCCTCGGGCGCACGGTCGGATGGTCGTGGCCGGCGGCGGCGGTGTTCGGCGGCTGCGTGGCGGTGGCGAGCACCGTCGTCCTCCTCCGGGTTCTTGCCGATCACCGCGCCCTCCACACGCGCCCCGGTCACGTCGCCGTCGGCTGGCTCGTCGTCGAGGATCTCCTCACCGTCGCCGCGCTGGTCGTTCTTCCCACGGTGTTCGGAGGCGGCGAGCCGACGGTCGAGGGGCTGGTGCTGTCGCTGCTCCTGGCGCTGGTGAAGATCGCCGCGCTCTTTGCCGTCGTCGTGTTCGCCGGCGGCAAGGTCATCCCCTCGATCCTCGAGGTCGTCTCCGACACCGGCTCGCGCGAGCTGTTCACGCTCGCGGTGCTTGTGGTGGCCCTGGGGATCGCCGTCGGGGCGGCGCGCGTGTTCGGCGTCTCGATGGCGCTGGGGGCGTTCCTCGCCGGGATGATGGTGGGGCGGAGCGAGTTCAGCCTCCGGGCCGCCTCGGAGGCCCTCCCGATGCGCGACGTCTTCGCCGTGCTGTTTTTCGTCTCGGTGGGAATGCTCTTCGATCCCTCGACGCTCGTCCGCGCCCCCCTGGCGATCCTCGCCACGGTGCTGATCGTGATCCTCATCAAGCCGGCGGTGGCCCTGGCCGTGATGCGGTTCCGCGGAGTGTCGCCGTCGATCGCCATCCCGGTCGCCGCGGCGCTGGCGCAGATCGGGGAGTTTTCCTTCATCCTCGGGAACCTCGGCCGCGACCTGGGGATCGTCCCCGCTGCCGCCCTGGAGATCCTCGTCGCCACCGCAATCGTGACGATCACGCTCAACCCCCTCCTCTACCGGCTCGCCGACCGGGTCGCCGTGTCGCTGGCACGCTCCCGGACCGGGGATGACGATCCGCGGGCTGATGTCGGCCCCGCCGCCTCCACCCCGAGCCACCGGGCGATCGTCGTCGGCTACGGACCGGTGGGGAGCACGGTGACCGAGCTTCTCCTCGATAATTCGCTCGAACCGACCGTCATCGAGCTCAACCTCGAGACGGTCCGTCGCCTCCTCGCCTTCGGCGTTCGTGCCATCTATGGCGATGCCAGCCGCCCCGAGGTCCTCGAGCGCGCCGGGATCGCCCGGGCCGATAATCTCATCCTCACCTCCGGCTCCGGCCGGATCGACGAGGAGATCATCCGCCACGCCAAGCGACTCAATCCCCACGTTTGTATCCTCGCCCGGACGCACACCACCCTCGAGGTGCCGCGCCTCCGCCGGGCCGGGGCCGAGGAGGCGTTCTCGGGGGAAGGGGAAGTGGCGCTAGCGCTCACCGTGCGGATCCTCGAGGGCCTCGGTGCGAGCCCCGAGCAGATCGACCGCGAGCGGGAACGCGTCGAGGCGCGCTTCCGCGGCGACTGACGCCCCACCGGCCCGCGCCGTGCGACCCTATTGTTACAGAGCTGGGCGCTATACTGGAAGGCTTTCGACCGATCCTGCCCACGATCATTTCAGGGAAACACACCACATGCCGCGGACCCGAACGGTCAGATATCTTGCAGCCTGGATGGTGCTTGCCTACCTGATGATGGCGATCCCGGTATCCGCATCGGCTGACGATGGCGAGAAAGCACCCGGCCTCACCACTGGGGATGGCCGCCACTCGATCGACACGATCCGTGCCACGGTCGTCTACTTCGTCCCCTCCGACCGGCAACCGCTCCCTGACTGGCGGGAGCGCGTCGAATGGCTCTGCCAGCGCGTGCGCCGCTTCCACCACCGCGAGCTCGCGGGCCGATCTCGCCTTGTGACCACGATCCACCCGGAGCCCTTCCGCTCCGCCGGATCGACCGGCGCACTCCGCGCCGGCGACGGCGACGCGACGTTCTTCCGGACCCTCACCGAGGTCGACCGGGCGCTCGACGTTGGCCGCGATGCGGACGGCGCCTTCCCCGTTCTCCTTGTTTTGAGCGACATCAACTGGCGGCCGCTCGATGACTTCTCCCGCCAGTCGCCCGCCGGGAATGGCTGGAAGTTCGACGGCGCTCTCGCCGACGGCGGGCTGCACGTGCCGGGCGCTTCCGCCGGGGGCTCGCGCGCGGTCTACCTCGCCGATCAGGGGCGTGGCTGGGGACTGGTCAGCGGCGACGGCTGGCGCGTCCCCTGCCGGGGGAGCGACTGCGTCGTCTATCACGAGGGGATCGGCCATGCCATCGGCCTGCCCCATCCCGAGCCCGCCGATGGCTCGGTGATGAGCCAAGGGCAGTACCGCAGCGCCCTGGCCCAATCGTGGGTCGAGGCCGGGCAGAAGAAGCAATTGGGGTTCACGGCCGACGATGCCGCCAAGGCCCCCCCCGCCGATCCGGTCTTCGACATGTTCACCGCCACCCCCGAGCCGGCTGCCCCAAGGCCTGGCCAGCCGGTGGCTCTGCGACTTTTCCCCCTGGAGATGATTCCTCCAGGGCTGCGGGTGGAGGTGCAGACGAGCCTCCGCGGCCCTTGGACAAGCGTGCCGCTCGAGGCCGAAGCGCTCCAAAAAGGCCTGGTCTCCCTGGGGCGCTTCGACCGCCCCTGCGGCGTCGGCTGGCGCGTCACCGGGCCAACGCCGAAGATCGACACGGAAGCTGGCGATGACGCAAAACGCGCCGCTGTCGATGGGCCTTCCGCCGCCACCGCCTGGGGCTACTTCCAGGTTCGGATCGCCCCCGATGCGCCCCCTCTCCCAGTCGACGTCGATCCCACCGATCGGCTCCCGGCAACCGCGCGCGGCGCGGCGACCACCACCGTCGATCTCCTGGCGCTGGTCGATCCGCGCCGCGATGGCGTGGCGGGGGAGTGGACCGACCACGAAGTCGACGGCCGCCGCGAGCTCCTCGCTCCGAAGGCCCTCGGGGCGCGAATCGAGCTTCCCTACGCGCCGCCGGAGGCCTACCGACTGACCCTCATCGTCGAACCGCTCGACGAGCCCAACGGGCTGACGATCGGCCTGCGATCGGGGCAACACCGCTTTCTCGCGCTGCTCGGTTTCGGGGCCGCCGGCGGGCGCGTCAGCGCTCTGGAGAACGTCGACGGCCGCAACGTCGCCGACAATCCGACAAGGATCGACGGAGATGTCTTCCGGAAAAACCTTCCGGCGGAGATCGTCGCCACCGTCGAGACCGGTGGAGTGGCGGTGACCGTCGATGGACGGCCGTGGATCGATTGGCAGGGAAAGCCGGAGCGGCTTTCGCTCTCCGATTACTGGCAGACGCCGCGCCAGGAAGCCCTCTTCCTCGGCGCCTACGACTGCCGCTACCGGATCCTCCGGGCCACGCTCGAACCGCTGTGGGGTGAGGGGCGGAGCCTCGTCGATGACAGCGATGCCAAGGGGCGCTGACGATGACCGCGACGAGCGGCGGGGATCGGCGGGATCGTTTGATGAGAATTGAGCGTGGAACGGTCGCCGCTGCCGGGTCGAGGGAGTACAACGTCGGTTCCCTTCCACCCGCGCGAGGCTCTCCATGCGACTCCCGACGACCGCCGTCCCCCGCGTTCTCCCCCTCCTCCTCGCAGCCACACTCCTCGTACCGGCGTTGGCTTTCCGGGCGCTGGCCGAGGAGCCGATCCGCCGCACGCCCGGCCCCCAGCCCGATGGATCGGTCGTCCTCCCCAACCAATGGTCGCTGCGACCGGTGGGCAAGCAGGTCGAGGTGGGAGATTTCCCGGTCAACATCGCCCTCCACCCCGATGGCCGCCACGCCGTCGTCCTCCACTGCGGCTTCGGTCCCCACGAGCTGGCCGTGATCGATCTGGAGACGCGGAAGGTGCTGTCACGGACCCGCATCGAGGAGGCCTTCCAGGGGCTCGCCTTCGACGGCACGGGCGATCGACTCTACGTCTCGGGCGGCGCGGCCGAGACGATCCTCCCCTTTCGGTTCGAAGCGGGGGCGCTTGTGCCCCTCGAGGCCGTGCCACTCCGCGACGAAAAACTGCGGGGCATCCCCGCCGGGATCACCATCGACTCGACCGCGACCACCCTCTACGCCGCCAATGTGTGGGGGCATTCGGTCTCGCGCGTGCGACTGCCCGTGGCTGATGGCGCTGCGATCATCGATGAGCTCCTCCTCGGCGCCGAGGCCCCGGCGTCGACACCCGCGCCCGCGCCGACGACCGATGACCCGTCGATCACGAAGCGGGCCGACGTGCTCCTCGAGCGGGTCGTCGCCGATGCTCCCCACCCCTGGACCTGCCTCCTCGACGAAGCGCGAGAGCGGCTCTATGTCTCCCTCTGGGCGCAGGCGGCCGTGGCGGTGATCGACACCACGCAATGGCGCGTCGTCGGCCGGATCGAGGTCGAGGAACACCCCAACGAGATGGTGATGTCGCCCGATGGGAAGCGTCTGTTCGTCGCCAATGCCAACCGCAACAGCGTGTCGGTGATCGACCTCGCCGAAGGAAAGGTAAGCGAGACCCTCGTCGCCACGCTCACCCCCGACGCTCCTCCTGGCAACACGCCGAACTCGCTGGCCATCTCCGCCGACGGCGAGCGGCTCTTCGTCTCCAACGCCACCATCAATGCCGTGACGGTGTGGGAGATCGAGACTCCGGGAGCCGCCCGCAGCCTCGGCTTCATCCCCGTCGGCTGGTATCCGACCTGCGTCCGCCTCACCGCCGACGGCCGCCGGCTCCTCGTCGCCAACGGCAAGGGGATGATCTCCGACTCCAACCGCAACGGCCCCCGGCCGGGATTCAATCCCGACGCCCCTACCCCCGACTACATCGGCGGCCTGTTCGACGGGACGATGTCGTTTATCGATCTCCCCGAAGAGGGCGACGCGCTGACGGCGCAGCTGGCGACCTGGACGGAACGGGCCTTCGCCTGCCAGCCCCCTGCCGCTGACGACCTGTTCTCGGCGGCTGACCTCGACGGCCACCCGATCCCGCTCCTCCCCGGCGCCACGAGCCCGATTGAGCACGTCATCTACATCGTCAAGGAGAACCGGACCTACGATCAGGTCCTCGGCGACATGCCGGAGGGGCACGGCGACCCAACGCTCTGCCTGTTCCCGGAACGGGTGACGCCGAACCATCATGCCCTCGCCCGGCAGTTCGTTCTCCTCGACAACTTCTACGTCGAGAGCGAAGTCAGCGCCGATGGCCACGAGTGGAGCATGGGGGCCTACGCCACCGACTTCGTCGAGCGCCAATGGCCCCTCTCCTACGGCCACAACCGGCGGAAGAAGTTTCCCTATCCTGCCGAGGGAAGCTTCGACGCCGCCGCCCGCCCCGCCGGCGGCTATCTGTGGGACCGGGCGATCGCCGCGGGGGTGAGCTTCCGCAGCTACGGCGAGTGGGTTGCCAACGGCAAGACGCCCGAAGATCCCTGCACGCCGAAGGTCAAGGCCCTCGAGGGGCGGTTCGATCCGCTCTACCGGAGCTTCGATCAAGACTACTCCGATCTGAAGCGGGCCGAGCGGTTTCTCTCCGAGCTTGCTCGGTTTGAACAAGAAGGGGCCATGCCGCGGCTCCAGATTGTCCGCCTCCCCAACGACCACACCAGCGGTGCCAGCCCCGGCAAGCTCACGCCGACGGCCTTCATGGCCGAGAACGACCTCGCCTTCGGGCAGATCGTCGAGGGAGTGAGCCGGTCGAAGTTCTGGCCGACGACCGCGATCTTTGTCGTCGAGGACGACGCCCAAAATGGCCCCGACCACGTCGATGCCCACCGCACGATCGCCTTCGTGATCAGCCCATGGACAAAGCATGGCGCTGTCGACTCGAGCCTCTATTCGACCAGCTCGATGCTCCGCACGATGGAGCTCATCCTCGGGCTCGACCCGATGTCGCAATTCGATGCCGCGGCCCTGCCGATGATCGACAGCTTCGCGAAGGCTCCGGTTTTCGAGCCCTACGAATGCCGCCCGGCGGAAGTCGCGCTCGACGAGCGAAACGTGGCAACGGCCTGGGGTGCCGAAGCGTCGCTGGTGATGGATTTCTCCGTCGAGGATGCCGCCGACGATCTGCTTCTCAATGAGATCGTCTGGCGAAGCGTCCGCGGCCCCAATTCCCCGATGCCGGCCCCGCGACGGGCGGCCTTCGTCTTCGCTTCCGAGGAAGACGACGACAAATAAACGAGAACGGCCCGGTCGGCAAAGTGCCGACCGGGCCGTCTTGGTTGCAGTGGACCATGCCGCGGGGAGCGGCGGTTACTTGTAGTCGTCGAGCTCAATGACGAGCTCGGGCATCTCGCCGGAAATCTCCTTTTCAATCTTTGACTTCCGCTCGCCGAACTTGCCCTGGAGATTGTCGCCCGGTTGCCGGCCGTTCATGTGAGCCACCGACACCCGGTACTTCCCCTTCGGCAGCTTGATGGTGAAGGCCCCCGACTCATCAGCAAAGGCCGATTCGGAGTGGTCAGCCCCACCGCTGCCGTCGGTGCGAACGAACTTGATGTTGACGCTCGCGGCCTTGGCAGCAGCCATCACCGGGTCGAGGGGAAGCGGATTGCCCCCTCGGAGGATCTTCCCGCTGATCTTGAACTCCGGCTCGGTCTTGTAGCTTCTCGGTCCACAGCCGATCAGGGCGGTGGCGGCGGCGAGCAACAGACAGAGCGGCACAAGCGCCATCCGCCGCGAAAACGTCTCGGTCGTCGAGAACATCGTCATCAGTATTCCACCATCTTTCCGTCGTCGCGGTGGCCCATCCGCCGCCAGATCGTCTCATTAATGTTGTAGGTGATGCCGCGCACCGAGCCGTCACAGAGCACGACGTTGACGACCGTCGGATGGGCAGAGCCGAAGCGGCCATCGCCATGCCAGGTCCCCGAGCGGTCGCCGTCAGTCTGCGGCACGAAGCCGGTGTGCCGCATCGTGTCGTGGTCCCAGCCGGCGCTCCAGCCCTCGTTGTCGTCCCCGCACATGTTTGCCTTGCAGTTGTCGCTGTCGAGGGCCTTCTCGCCAAGGAGGATCACGTTCGTCGTGCCGTCCCGGATGCTGGCAAACGTCGCCACTTTCCTGAGATCAAGGTTCGGCTGGTCGCCGTCGACGCGAAAGATCGGGCCGTCCCCTTCGTTGTGCCACGGAGCCCCTTCGCCACCGAGCCAATTGTCACCGGTGTCGAGACTGTTGCCGGCGTAATCGGTCTGGGCGTAGGGGGCCCGGCCGCCGGGGAACGGAGCGCCGTACCATTCGCCCGAGAACTTCACGCCGTCGGAGGCAGAGCGACGGCTGGGGCATAAATACTGCGCCAGCGGCGTGCCACGGGCCTTGTAGAAGCGCTCCCAATCGGCGATCGAGCCGTTGCCGTCGACGTCCTTAGCGCCGTTGCCGAGCCAGAGGGCCTCGTTCTCGAGATAGGGGAGGATCTGGTAGCCCCAGCCGGCGTACTGCTTGACGCCGGTGGCGGGCATGCCGTTGTTGAACGACCACGCCCCCCACCACCAGCCGCCGGTGGGAAGAAATTGCCGGGTGTCGTGGTGGTTTTGCACCGCGAGACCGAGCTGCTTGAGCTGGTTGCTGCATTTGACTCGGCGCGACGCCTCACGGGCGGCCTGCACCGCCGGGAGGAGGAGGCCGACGAGCGTGCCGATGATGGCGATCACCACCAGCAACTCGACCAACGTGAACCCCCGGGCCGAGCGCCGAACGGCGACCATCCCGGGAACGGTTTCGATTCGGGCACCCATGACGATTCTCCAGCTGAAAAAAAAAGGTTAAAATAATTTGCTTGAAGATAAGGCGAAGTGCTGGTCATCGGACAACGATCAAGCCGGACTGCACCACCGCAGCCGCCCCCCCCTGCGATGCCTTCGGCCGGGCCAGATGGGAGGATGAAAGCGGTAGGGCAGACGTCGCCGATGGAGGGAAATCCCCCATTCCCAGCCCCAGACCACTCCCAGAAGCCTACGGTCTGATGGACTGACCGGCAAGCCGCGGCCGGCGATTCCTCCCCCACCTGCTGGAAACGAGTTGTTCGGCACCCTGAGTTTGCGGACGCTTGTCGATGCCTCCCCCACCTGTAGGGGTACGAGGCGAGCGGAGGCCGGGCCTGCGGCCGTTCCCGGGATCGGCCGGCCGGAGCCGGCACCGGTCAGCCCCGCCGGGCCGCGAGCAGCGCGGCCGCCAGGAGCATCGTCGCGGCGTGGATCTCGACGATCGCCCCGATGTCGTCACAGTAGCCCCCCCCGCAGACGATTCCCACCGGTACTCCGGCCGACTCCGCCGCGGTGAGCACCCGCCGGTCGCGTTCGAGGAGCCCGGCACGGCTGACACCGAGCCTTCCGAGCCGATCCCCTGCGTAGGGGTCGGCCCCGGCGATGTAGAGGAGTAGATCGGGCGCTCTTCCCCCCACCGCGCCGTCGATCGCCGCGTCGACCGCCGCCAGGTAGGTGGCATCGTCGGCCCCGTCCTCGAGGCCGATGTCGAGGTCGCCGGAAAACTTGCGGAGCGGGAAATTGCGGGCTCCGTGGACTGACACGGTGAACACCGATGGATCGGCCGCAAAGATCTGCGCCGTGCCGTTCCCCTGGTGGACATCGAGGTCGAGGATCGCCACTCGCCCGACATCCCCCCGGGCCTGCATCTCCCGCGCCGCCACTGCTGTGTCGTTGAAGACGCAGTAGCCCTCCCCCCAGTCGCTCCCCGCATGGTGCGTGCCTCCGGCGAGACTGGCGGCGATCCCATCCTCGAGCGCCGCCGCCGCCGCGTCGACCGCGGCGCCGGTGCTCCGCAGCGACCGGGCGACAAGCCCCTCGCTCCAGGGGAATCCGATCCGCCGGACCTCGGCCGGCGTCAGGGTGCCGGCCAGCACCCGGCCGAC
>SIAG01000032.1 GCA_009691925.1 Planctomycetaceae bacterium | reverse complement strand
CCCGCTCCCCCCCCCCGCATTGCAAGCTTTTTGTTGGGTGTGGCGTTCTCGGCTCGACGAGCGGTTCGGCGCAGGCCCGCTCCCCGCTCACGCCAGGATCGGCGTGACGATCATTTTGGGCACCGCACTGACACCGACAACGCTTCTTGTGGGTTTCGCTGAAGCTTGCCCCATTCAGCCCCGCCCACGCCGGCCTGATAAACTCAGCTCTTGGGTATTCATCTCAGAGGCCTGCCAACTCATGGTACCGGACGACTCGCAGACGACCGCGGAGGCCGCCATCGCCTGGATGCGCGGATGGAAGGCTGCCGGGCCAGCGTTCGAGCGCGTGCGCCGCTGCGAACTTCGGAATCTCGACGGGCGGAGAACGCTTGGCCTGCTCGCCGGCTCCGCCGATTACCGCGCCGAGCCCCGAAAGGCCAGGCAGACGTCTGGGCTTGTCGAGCAGCAACGCTGGTTCATGAAGGCACGCGGCCATGCTTGAGGTCTATCGCGCAGCCACCGATCTCCAGGATCGCTGCCGGGCCAGTGGATGGCGATTCTGCGTCATCGGGGGCCTGGCGCTCCAACGCTGGGGCGAGCCCCGCGAGACCATCGATGTCGATGTCACGCTCCTGACGGGTTTTGGGCGGAACCGGAGATCCTCACGCACTTGGCCGGGATTCGTCTCCGGGCGAGCGAGTCGGACGACGGCGAGTGAGCTGAAGCGACGCTCCCAATGGCCTCGTGGGCGACGCAACGGCGTTGAGACACGCCATCAATCCATCTGTCAACGGGTCGTTCGGTGTGAAGAACCACCATTCGCCGGGTCCCGGGCGTGGCGGCGTTGTCGAAGAACTCTCTGGGAAATCGCCCGGCTCACGCCAGGATCGGCGTGACGACGTTGCCGTGGACGTCGGTGAGGCGGTAGTCGCGACCGGAATGGCGCCAGGTGAGGCGGGTGTGGTCGAGGCCGAGGAGGTGGAGGATCGTGGCATGGAAGTCGTGGACATGGACGACGTCGCTGGCCACGTCGATCCCATGCTCGTCGGAGGCTCCGTACGTCATCCCTCCCTTTACGCCCCCGCCGGCCAGCCACGAGGAGAACACCCAGTGGTGGTGCTCGCGACCGGCGGCTCCGGCCGCAGCGTTGAAGGGGGTGCGGCCAAACTCGGTCGTCCAGACGACGAGCGTGTCGTCGAGCATCCCCCGGCGCTTCAGATCCTGGAGAAGCCCCGCGATCGGCTGGTCGACGTTCTTCGCCAGCGGGAGATGCGTCAGCATGTCGCCATGGGCATCCCAGTTGGCCGACGACCCGACGTCGATCAACTCGATAAATCGCACGCCGCGCTCGGCCAGCCGCCGGGCGACGAGACACTGCCAGGCGAAGCCCTGTGTGCTCCCCGGCTCGAGGCCATAGAGAGCGTGCGTCTCGGTCGACTCTTGCGCCAGATCGAAGGCCTCGGGCATCTCCGACTGCATCCCGAAGGCCGTCTCGAACGACTTGATCCGGGCCGCCAAGAGCGGATCGACCCCGCGGCCGGCAAGATGGCGATGGTTGCTGGCCTGCAGCGCCGCAAGCTCGATCCCCTGGAGCCGCTCCGACCGACTGCGGCGACGGACATTGGCAATCGGCTCCGGCCCCGGCACGACGCGCGTCCCCTGATGGGCGCCGGGCAGAAAATCGCTCCCCCACACCTGATTGCCGGCATAGGGGGATTGCGGCGCGATGACGACAAACGACGGCAGATTGCGGTTTTCCGTCCCCAGGCCATAGCTCACCCAGGAGCCCAGGCTCGGCCGGGCGAAGGTAAAGGAGCCGGTGTGGATGCCGAGGGTCGCCTCGTAGTGGTTGGTGTGGTCGGTCTTCATCGACCGGATCACGCACAAGTCGTCGACACATCGGGCCATGTGCGGAAACAGCTCGCTGACTTCCGTTCCCGACTTTCCATGCGTGGCGAACTTCCACTGCGGGCCTTTGAGAAACATCTCGAAGGAGCCCTTCCGCCCCTGGAACTCCGGCACTGTGATCGTCTTGCCGGCATCGGCCGCAAGCCTCGGCTTGGGATCCCACGATTCGACATGCGACACCCCGCCACTCATGTGGAGAAAGATCACCCGTTTGGCCCGGGCGGGGAAATGGGGAGCACGGGGGGCGAGCGGATCGGCCGAAGGGGCATTCGCCACGGCCGGTGCAGCGTCGCCGGCGAGAAGCTCGCTCAACAGCCCCGGCATGAGGATCGATCCGGCTGCCATCGAACGGACAAGGCCACGGCGAGAAAGATCGGGTGAACGGCTCATGGGGCTCTCGGGCTCTCGGGCGTATCGAGTCATCCCGCGACGCGGGGTTCAGGCGGGCCTGTGGCTTCGGTCAAACTGGGCTACGGTTGCGTGGGCCACGGTGAAGCACGGCTTCAATCAGATGTGGATTCATTCAAGTTCAACCAACTCATGTTCAGTCAACATGGAGAAACTCATTGCCTGCCAGGAGCGTTCTCAGCCAGGCGGCGAGGGCTTCGTGATCAGCCGCGGCTTCGGTGACCTCAGGCGCTCCCTCGCGAAGCGCGGCGGCGTAGGTGGTGAGGAATCGCTCCGCAGCGGCGACGTCGGCGCTGTCGGCCACGCGGCCCACCGCCGCAAGCATTGCCGCCTCGATGCGGTAACGCCGGTCGGGAGACTCCCCCTCCAGTCGCCCCGCCCAGATTTCGGCGGCGCCATGAACGAGCGGATCGTTCAAAAAGAAGAGGGCCTGCGTCGGCACGGTCGTGCCGAGCCGGTCGGCGGTGGAGGCATTCGGATCGGCGCCGTCGAAGAGGGCGAGGAAGGGATGCCGCTTGAGCCGGCCGGTCATGAGATAGAGGCTGCGCCGGTCGTGGTCGTAGACGGCGCCGAACGGCCCATGCTGCGAGTAGCCCCATTCGTAGGAAGGTGGAAAAGGATGCCCCTCGCCCCGCGAGCGGTCGAGCCGGCCACTGACGGCCAGAATCGCATCGCGGATCTCCTCGGCGGAGAGCCGGCGGCGCTCGAAGCCGACATACAGGCTTCGCGCATCGGCGGTCGTGGCCCCGTCGTCGGCCCGGGCCGTGGCCTGCTGCCAGACGGCGCTGGCGAGGATCTGGCGGTGGATCGCCTTGATCGACCAGCCGCCGCGGACAAAGTCGGTGGCGAGCCGGTCGAGCAATTCCGGATGTGTCGGCCGCCGGCCGCGGACGCCGAAATCGTTCGGCGTGGCGACGAGGCCGCGGCCGAAGTGATGCTGCCAGATCCGGTTGACCATGACCCGCGCCGTGAGCGGATGGCTCGGACGGGTGAGCCACTCGGCCAATTCCAGCCGGCCGCTCCCGGCGACAGGTACCGGGGGCGTTGCGCCCCCGAGGACGGCGATGAATCCCCGCGGCACCGCATCGCCTGGATCGCCCGGATCGCCCGGATCGTCCGGCTCGCCGCGCCGCTGGATCCTGGCATCGGCTGGCGTCCCCTCCGCCATCGCGTAGGCCATCGGCACCGGCCCCTCGGCGAGGAGCCTGCGCAGCTCCGCAGCGAGCGCATCGCCCCGCGCTTCGAAGGTGGCAAGGGTGCTGCGCAGGGCCGCGATCTCCTCGTCGCGGCCGGCCGCCGCCGCCGCCGCCGGCGCCTCAAGCGGGCTGTCGAGCGGGGAATAGGGCGTGGAGGAGACTAAAAAATTATCGATGTCGAGCGCCGGGCGGAGGCCGCCGACATGGCCGTAGCTGTCGATGAACGTGTAGTCGATCGTGCCATCCCAGCTCGCCGCCAGCGGTCCGGAGAAGGGGGTCGAAGATCCTTCGGAAAGGAGGAGCCCGGTGTAGGTCCGCTTCGCAAGATCGAGGACCAGCTGCACCTGATGCCAGCGCTCGGCGACGATCGGTCCCACGGGGCTCGTGACCAGGCCGTCGCGCGTGAAGAACGCCGCGCCATCGAAAAACAGCTCGATCGCAGGGGAGGGGCCGGGCCCGTGGCCGATCGAATACCGCCAGGTGCCCTCCCCGTCGCCGCCGCGCTGGCCGGGACGGATGTCGAAAGCAACATGGAGCCGGCCGTCGGCAGCGGGAGGGATGGGGGGAAGCGAAAGTCCGAAGCCGTCATACTCAACCCGGCTGGGGAGCGCGAGGCCGAGCCGACCGGGGGCGTAGAGATTCGTGAACGGGCTTTGCGCCTTGGCGTCGAGGCGGACAACACTCGCCGGCCCGGGGTTCCAGGGAGCCACAGGGGGCGCTCCGGCCGACTGCATCTCGAGATCACCGTCGTAGCCCGACAGCTCCCGGAGGCGGGCCCGAAGCGCTTTCGCATCGGGGCCGGGGAGCTGCGGCGGGCGCTCGAGGCTCACCGGCGGGATCGGTGTCGTTTGGAGCGCGAGATGGTCGCAGTCGAGCGCTGTGGCGGCGTACTCGGTCGCCGGCTCGACCAGCGCCGCCAGCTCCACGCTGGTGATCGGGCCGCGGGGCTCGGCCGCGAGCGCAAACGGACCGAGCTCACGAACCGCTCCCGGGGTGCCGAGGCGCCCCGAGATTTCGTGCGCCGCAGAGTCGATGGCGAGTTGGAAATTGATCCATTCCCCGGGAGGAATTGTGCCGAGGTCGTGCGTCTGCCCGGCGGCGACAAGTGTCAGGTTTACAGCCGAGAAGACCAGCTCGATCGCGGCGCCGTTTGAATCGCTGAGCGTGAAGCGATGACGCCCCGTCGCGGCGGCTGCCGGAGCGTGGAGCCGCAGATCGAGATTGAGAAACACCGGCCCGCCGTTCCCCGGCAGCCCATGAACCGCTTGCGCGCAGCGGTAGGGGCCGGCCCCAGCGGCGATGCTCACGCCGCAGCGGCCGCCGGCGTAGAGCTGCTTGAAGGGGCTCTGCGCGGCGGCCGTCACGGCGATCGGCCCCTCATACCGCCACGGCGGCACGAGCACTCCGTAGCTCCCGCCGCCGGCCGGGGCCTGGAGCTCGAAGTCGCCGTCGAGATCGGTGACCGAGCGGAGCGTCGCCGCCGGCACCGGCCGATCGAGGGCGGCAAGCTCCACCGAAAGTCGACTGATGTCGGCTTCATACGTGCGCCACGCGTGAGCGTCAGGACGCGCATTCCCGAGCGGCGCCAGGCTCCGCACCCGCTGCTTCTGTTCCGAGCCGGGGAAGGGATAGCGGCTGCTCTCGAAGATCCCGTAGAGGGCGTAGTAGTCGCGGAGACTGACCGGATCGAACTTGTGATCGTGGCAGCGGGCGCAGCCGAGGCTCAAGCCCATCACCGATTGGCCCACGGTGTCAATCGTGTCTTGGATCGTGAGGTGGTGATACTTCTCCGAATCGAACCCGAAGCGGCGCGAGATGGCAAGAAACCCCGTCGCCACGATCCGCTCGTCCCGGGCCTTAGGGGGGCCCGCCGCGGCGCGGATGTCGCCGGCGATCTGGTCGCGGAGAAACTCGTCGTAGGGGTGATCACGGTTGAACGCATCGACGCAATAATTGCGGTAGCGCCAGGCGACCGGGACTGGATAGTCGGCCGTCTCGCCGGCGGTGTCGGCGTAGCGGACGACATCGAGCCAGTGCCGGGCCCACTTCTCGCCGTAGGCACTCGAAGCGAGGAGACGCTCGACCACTTTCTCGAAGGCATCGGGCTGTGGATCGGCGAGAAACGCCTCGATCTCCGCGGGCGTCGGCGGGAGGCCGGTGAGATCGAACGTAGCCCGGCGGATGAGCGTCCGCCGGTCGGCGGCCGGGAGCGGTGCGACCCCCGCCTCCTCCTGGCGAGCGCGAATGAAGCGGTCGATCGTCGTCTGGCACCAGGCTGCGTCGGCCACTGGAGGAAGTAGCGGATCAGCCACCGGCTTGAAGGCCCAGTGACCTTCGACCTCGAAGGCCGCGGCCGTTTCGGGCCACATCGCGTCGGCGCCGATCCAGCGCTCGAAGGCCGCCACCTGTTCGGGGCGGAGGGCCTTGTCGAGCTCTGGGGGCATCGCGGAGACGTCGTCGTGGCGGGCGATCGCCTGGACGAGGAGGCTTCTGGCAGGGTCCCCGGCCACGATCGCCGGCCCTGAGTCGCCGCCGGCGAGGAGCGACTCACGCGAATCGACCCGCAGCCCCCCCGAGACCCGCTCCCCCCCATGGCAGCGGAAGCAGGCGTCGACGAGGACGGGGCGGATCGCCGATTCGAAGAGGAGATCGTCGGCGGTCGAGCGCGGCGACGGAATCGCGAGCCACACAACGACTGCCGCGAATACGGGCCATGAGGCTCGGGGCCGGGCTGCGGATGGGGTGTGACAGGGCCAAAGCCGGGTCATGGTGCTGGGCTCCGTGACGGATCGATGGCCGCACCGAGCGTGGCGAGGGCCGCCAGCGCCGCCCCCACCGGGACGACATCCGCGCCGAGCGTCGCGAGCCGAACCGGCGGGCTTGGCCGCAGCGGCGTCATGAGGAGGGCGTCGAGCTGCCGCGCGACGCTCCCCCGCCATGGCTCGCCGATCTCCGCCACGCCCCCGCCCAGCACGATCACGTCGGGATTGAGAAGATGGACGACATGCGAGAGCGCGTGGGCATAGTGCCCGGCGGCCACGTCGAGGATCCGCTGCGCCGTGGCGTCGCCGGCGGCGAGGGCTGCGGGGAGGAGACGGGCCGAAGGGACGGCGCCGGTCGCCGCGGCCGCCTGCGCAAGCGCCCCGGTCGGCTCGGCCGCCACTGCTTCGCGGACTCTTGCGTCGATCGCCCAGCCGGCCGAGGAGTCTTCGAGGATCCCCCCGCCGGGGATGAGCCGGAAATGGCCGAGCTCCATTTCGCCGCTGGCGCGGCCTCGGTAGAGCCGGCCGTCGATCACGAGCCCCGAGCCGATGCCGCTGCCGGCATTGGAATAGACGACGACCCTGTGGCCCCGACCGGCGCCGACGAGGGCCTCGCCGAGGGCTGCGGCATTGGAGTCGTTTTCAAGGACCACCGGCACCGCGCCGAGCGCCCCCTCCACAAGGCCTGCCACCCACGCCGCCAACGGGAAATCGCTCCAGCCCCCGACATGAAAACTCGTTGCCACAACCCCCTGCTCCCGGTTCACCGGCCCGCCGAAGCCAACGCCGATGGCGCGGATGCAAAGATTGTTGCCGGCCGTGTCGTCGACGATGCCGGCGATCTGGGCGGCGAGCACCGCGCGGATCCCGTCGGCCCCGCCGGCCGGATCGACCCGGTCGCTGCGCCGCAGGAGAACACGGCCATCGGCGGCCACGACCGCTGATTGGAGCTTCGTCCCCCCGATTTCGATGCCGAGTGCCACCGGCACGAGCCCGTCAACGCCGATCACGGCTTCCTCCGACTCTTCAGCACGCTTCACTTGGGCAAGCGTCACGGCGCCACCCACTTCGCTGCGGCCTCGGCGACGTCGGCCGGGGCGCCGCCGAACCGAGTCACCGAGTCGGCACCGCCGGCCCCCTTCGCGGCCGCGGAGACAAGGCCAGGCACCTCCGCCTCACCGGCGAGCCACAGCAGCCGCGGCGAAGCGGCCGCGAGGGCCCCGGGGACATCGAGGTATTTCCCGGCGCCCGGCAGGAAGTCGGGGGAGCGGTAGTCGAGAACCTTCCCGAAGCGAAAGCCCTGCGTGTCGATCGCGGTGGCATCGATCTCGTCGCCGGCGACGGCCCGGGCAGCGGCCACGATGGCCCCGCGCGATCCCAGCCCCACCACCGCCACGCGCTTCGGGGAGGGATGGTCGCCGATTTTCGCGGTGCGGAGGAAGTGGACGATCGAGAGAACATCGTGGGCCCGCTCGGCGAACAGTGTCGGGTTGTAGCCAAAACTGTAGCCAGCGAACTCGCGCGGGTTCTTCACGACGCGCTGCCGGCCGTCGGCATCGGCCGGCGGCGTGAACAGATCGGCCGCGATCACCGTCGTCCCCTGGGCGAGGATCCCGGCCACCGCCTTGATCGGCTTGCCGTCGGCCTCGATCGCGCTGCTGCCAGCGTCGTTGAGCCACACGACCACCTTGCCGTTGGACGACTTCGGATAGAGCCAGAGAACGGGGATCTCCTCGTGGTGGGTGGCGTTGACGAGCTTTCCCGTCATCCGCACGACGCCGGCGGCCTCGGTCTTCTCAAGCATCTCCCAGGAGACGTTGCCGGCGCTCGCCGCGGTGCGGCCGATGACCGTCTCCCACGCCGGCGCGAGCACCGCGCGGAGCCCGTCCTTGGTGGCGGCGGCCGCTGTGATCGCCGCGGTCGATTCGGCGGAGAGCTTCGCGAGCAGGTCGCGCTCGAAGTCGGGATCGGCGGCCTTCGGCGCCGGGTGCTCGGCATCCCAGACCTTGAGCTTGGCCGGCTCCACCATCTTGTAGTCGCGCTCGATCACCGGCTCGGGGGCGCCGAGAGCGAAATGCTTGTTGACGAAGGTGTAGAAGGCCGAGCGGGTGACGGCGTTGTAGTTGTGGGGGAAGTGCTCACCGCGCTTGAGAGCCACGGCGTCCTTGGCGCCGTACAGGCCGTAGAGCGCCTGGAGATCGGGAAAACCCTTCGTGGCCAGTTCTTTCGTCCAGTCGTCGGCGGTGTTCATGATCTGCGGCTTTGGGGCAAACAGCGCCGCGAACTCGACATTCCCAGTGCCGACGCGGAGGAGCGACGCGTTTTCACAGGTGCAGCCCCCCTGCATCGACGTGCTCACCATCACCATCGGGCCGGAGAGGGTGACGCGGTCGTCGACCGCCGCCACGAGCATCGTCTGCGTGCCGCCGCCGCTGGCGCCGGTGATCGCGATCCTTTTTCGATCGACCTCGGGGAGCGCGAGGACGAAGTCGACCCCGCGGATACCGTTCAACGTCTGCAGCCCCATGATGCTCTGGAGATGCGATTCGGCCTGCGGGCTGTAGAGCCCCCAGCGCTCGGTCGTGTTCATCTCGGGCCGCTGGCGGGCGAAGCCGTGGACGATTTCGCGGGAGAATTGCACCGCGTCGGCATCGGAGAGCATGTCCCACTGCCACACGACGCACCCCATCCGCGCCAGTTGCACGCAGAGGGATTGGAACCGGCTCCGCCCCCCCTCCTCGAAACGCTCCTCGCCATTGGCGATCTCCTTCCGCGTGGCGGCGGCGTCCTGGTCGGCATGGCGGGCGTTTTGCCAGTGGCCGTGGGCGAAGAGGACGGCCGGCACCTGCTGGCCTTCTTTCAATCCCAGCGGCCGGTAGAGGTTGCCGGTGACAAACAGCCCCGGAACGCTTTCAAAGGAGACGTTGGAGACGGTGTAGCCGCCGGTCCCTTCGTTTCCCTTGGCCTCGGGCCCTTTGGTGATCGTGCCGTGGATCGACGGATTGAGCGGCGTCTTCGCCGGCATTGGCCACAGCCCCTGCGAAACGAGGATCCGCTGCCGCACCTCCGCGGCGCGCGGCTGCCAGGCCTCGAGCGTGGCGGGGGGCGTGAAGGGGAAAGAGCCATCGAGATCCTTGAGCGGGGCGAGGCGCGCGTCCTCGGCATGGGCTGCCGAGCACATCACGACGGCGCGGACAGCCGAGGGGAACACGACGGCGCGAACCGAGGCGGGAAGCGCGACGGCAAGGAGGATCAGAAGGAGGGCGCGGCGGCAGACGGCGGATGGGCGGGGCATGGGGAGCGGGCCTTTTGGGGGAACGGGGCGGCACGGAGCTCGCCGGGGAAATGGTTCATGGCGGCGGGCCGATGACGCGGCCCTGCCGGAGATAGGCGAGAAGATCAGCGAAATCGGCGGCCGGGATCGCGCGGCCGAAGCCCTCCGGCATGAGCGAGCGGCCCGTGCCGCGGACCGACTCGATCCGCTCGCGCGGAAGCTGCGTCCGCTCCCCACCGGGGCGAATCAGAACGATCGACTCGGGCGTGTTGGCGGCGAGGATTCCCTCGAGAACGATCCCCTCATCGGTGACGACGACCGTCGACTCCCAGCGGCTCTCGACGGAGCGGTTCGGCTCGACGACATCGAGCAACAATCGCTCGATCGCCCGGTCGGCCGCCTCGGCGAGGTCGGGCCCGACGACGTGGCCGATCGGCTCGCCGCCGGGCGTGGCTGCGCGGTGGCAGTTGGCACAGTGGCGGGCGAAGACCTCGCGGCCGCGCGGTTGGTCGCCCCCCTGGCGGACGGCCGTGGTCAGCTCCAAGAGCTCCTCGGGGGCAAGCGCTCCGGCGGCCTCCCCCCACAGCCGCAGCGCCGTCTCGCGAACGGCCATGTCGGGCGACTCCAGGAGCGGCTTGCGGCGCTCGAGCGGAATCGCGCCTGCGGGGATCGAGCCCGAATCGAGGGCGGCAAGGAGCGGGGGGATCGCGGCCGGGCGGTCGAGCATCGCCGCGACGGCGGCCGAGCGCACGCCCGGCTCGAGATCGGCCGCAAGCGTGAGCAGTTCGTCGAGCGCTCGAGGAGCGCCGCAGGCGACGACCCCGCGCACCGCCTCGCGCTGCACCGCATCTGGCTGACGCGACGCGGCCAGCGCCAGGAGCGACGACCGCGAGGCGATTCCGGGGCCCGAATCATCGACGGCGGCGAGCGCTAGAAGGCGGATGGCGAGGAGCCGGAGATCGGCGCTGGCGTGAGCGTCGGCGGCGAGAGTGTGGGCGCGGGCCACGGTACGATCGACCGTCGCGGCATCGCGTTCCCGCAAGCTGGCCACGGGGCGCCGCGCCGCGACGCCAAACAGCGCGGCAACATCGAACCACTCGACCTGCTTCGCGTCGGCGCGCGCGGCCAGAAGCGCGAGCACCGCGTCGAGATCGGCGCCTGTCGTGTCGGCCGTGGCGGTCGTGGCCAGCTGCGTGACGAGCATCAGCCGGGCCGGATCGGGGGGCAGTGGCGAGGCATCGTCGGCGACGGTCTGCCGGGCGATCGCGGCGAGGAGTGGCCCGGCCCGGCCCGGGGCGGCGGAGAGGATGGCCCGCGCGGTCCAGTCGTCGAGGTGCAGCGATGCGGCAGCGACAGCCAGGGCCGTCGTGGCCGGCTCGGCCGCCGATCCGGCCAGCGCCAGAAGCGCAGCGAGGCGGACGCTCCCGTCGGGATGATCGACCGACGGCACGGCGACGCGGTCACTCAGCTCCCGCCGGGCCGCAGGAGGATCGGCCGTCTGGGCGAACACGATCCCCTCCGCGGCACGCGCTAGCCGCAGCCCCTCTTCCCGCAGCCCGGCATCGTCACTGGCCGTGGCGCGGTCGAGATCGGGGATCGTCAGCCGCGACAGGCCGTCGAGGACGCGGAGGGCGTGGACGCGGGCGATCGGCGGCGAGGATGGGGCATCGAGCAGAGCCCTCACCGCGTGCTCGGCATCCGCGGCGGGAAAGCGCCCCTCGACGAGGAGCCGCTGCGCCGAGTCGCGGCGCCAGCCATTGCGATCGGCGAGGAGCGCGACGGCCTCGGCAGCGGTTCTCGGAGGGGCCCAGTCACGGGGGGAAAGGTCGGCGCGACGGATCCGCCAGATCCGCCCGGCCTTGTCGCCGGCCCGATGATCGACGGTGGCAGCGACCCCGGGGGGCATGTAGTCGGGATGCTCGACGCTTGCCCGGCAAAAATCAACGATCCACAAGCTTCCGTCGGGCGCCGTGGCCGTAAACACCGGCCGGAACCAGGTCTCGGACGAGGCGACAAACTCGCTCCCATCTGGCTCCGGATGGCTGCTCCAGAAGCCGGCACCCCGCGCCACCGGGCGGCGGCGGACAACCGCATGGGAGACCGGCTCGCAGGTAAAGGCGTCGCCATCGGCCTCGGGGCCGAGGAGATCGCCGCGGAAGATCGTCAGGCCGCAGGCGGAGGTGTGCGTGCCGGTGTGGGAGATGGCCGTCGCGTTCGTCGTCGCCACCGCTGCCACCCGGCTGTCGGCGCCGCTGGGGGCGGCGTCGGTGTAGCCCGGTCCGAGATCGACCAGCGCGTTGCCGACGAGCGCCTCCGGTGGCAGGAGGCTGACCATGAGCGGATTGCGATTGCTGGCGGTGAAGCGGTGGCCGCGCGAGTCGAAGGTGTTGCCAAACTGCCCGAAGCCGGTGACGGCGCGGATCGTGCCGCGGGCGAGATCGAGGCGGACGTCGCGCCGGTCGATCGACACGCCGGTATCGTCAGGATCTGAAGCCCACCGCACCGATCCCCCGGAGAGCCCGCCGCTGATCCAGACGGCGTTGTCGGGGCCGATCGTGGGGCAGGCGGCCCGGAGCTGCGGATTGCCGACGCGGAATCCGGTGGCGATTCGGGCGTGCGTCTCGAATGTGCCATCGCCATCGGCGTCGGTCAGAAGGAGGAGATCGGGAGAGGCGGTGACCAGCAGCCCGCCGCGGGCAGCGAGGATCCCCTGGGAAAAGGGGAGGTGTTCGGCCACGGCGGTCGACGACTCGAAGTGGCCGTCGCCGTCGGCGTCGTTCAAGCGGACGACGCGCGAGAGGGGGGGCGAGCCGGCCGGCGGCCCCGAGGGGTAGTCGCGGTATTCCACCACGAAAGGGATGCCATGCTCGTCGAACGTCACCGCCACCGGATCAACCACGGCCGGCTCAGCGGCGACCAGTTCGAGGAGATACCCGGCGGCCACGGGTGTGTTGCGGAGCACAGCTTCCGTCGAAGGGGCGACCGCTGGTGGTGATCCGCCGCGGGCCTCCGCCGTTGCCGGGGCCTCCGCCGTTGCCGGGGCCTCGGCCGTTGCCGGGGCCTCCACCGTTGCCGGGGGCGGGCCACCGGCCAGCGGCGACGGGAATGCCAGCAGCGCCACGACCAAGCCCAGAGCCCAGGCTCGGGCAGGCTCCGCGCCTGGCGGGCGATCGTCCTGGAGGAGCGACAAGGTCATCCGAGCAGTTCCCGAATTGGCTGGCCGGAAGGGAGGATCGGCATCGGCCGACCGCCGAGGTCGGGCACGGCGAGCTCTTGATCGATGCCGAGGTGGCGGTAGACGGTGGCCCAGACGTCATTCGGCGACAGGGGGCGATCCTTGGGATAGCCGCCGCGGGCGTCGGTCGAGCCGACCACCTGCCCCATCCGTAAGCCCCCACCGGAGACGAGAATCGATTGGGCGCCGGGCCAGTGGTCGCGGCCCGGTTGATGGACCTTCGTCTGGGTGCCGATCTGGTTTTCCAGCCGCGGCGTCCGGCCGAACTCGCCGGTGACGACCAGGAGCACGCGTCGATCGAGCCCGCGGGCTGCGAGATCCTCGACCAGCGCCGTGACGGCTTGGTCGTAAAAGGGCATCCGCCACTTCGCGTCGTCGAAGATGTGGCAGTTGACGGCGTGCGAATCCCAATTATAGCAGCAGTTGAGCGGCATCTCGCCGCCCGGATGCTCCATGACGACTGTCACGAACGTGCTTCCTGCCTCGACCAGGCGCCGGGCGAGGAGGGCCCGCTGGCCGAAGCGGTGGCGGCCGTAGCGGTCGCGAACAAGGTCGGACTCGCGCGAGAGATCGAAGGCCTCGCGGGCAGCGGGGCTGGTGAGCATGTCGAGGGCGCGGGCGTCGAAGTCGTCCTTGGCGCGCATCGATGTGCCGGCGTCGACCTCGCGCCGCAGTCGATCGAGGCTCGATGAGAGCCCCGAGCGATCCGCCAGGCGCCGTTCCATCGCCGTGTCGAGATTCAGACTCGGGATTTGGAACTGCGGCGTTGAGGGATCGCCATCGACGATGAACGGGGTGTGGGAGGTGCCGAGGTAGGCGGCACCGAAGCTGAAGGTGTCGACATGCTGCCGCCCGGAATCGACCAGCGCCGTGTAACCGGGGATGCCGGCGACGGCGGCAGGGCGGAAGCGGGAGACAAACGACCCGGCCATCGGGAAGTCGTTGACAAACCCGGTCGGCTCCTTCGGGGCCCGGCCGGTTAAGAAACGCTTGTGGCCGCCGCCGTGATCGGCGAAGTCGTGCGTCACCGAGCGGATGAGGGAATAGCGATCGGCACAGCGGGCGTGGAGCGGGAGGAGCTCGCAGACATCGATCCCAGAGACGTTCGTCCTGATCGGCCGGAAGGCCCCGCGGACCTCCGCTGGGGCGTCGGGCTTCATGTCGTAGGTTTCGAGGTGGGGCGGGCCCCCCGGGAGCCAGACGAAGATCACCGCCGTGTCGTCCGCGGCCGGCTGGCCGGCGTCGGCCCTGGCCTGCCGGTGGCGGAGGAGATCGGCCAGCCCAATGCCTCCCAGGCCAAGGAGGCCGGTGGCGATCGCCACGCGGCGGGGGACGGCCGGGCCCACCCCGTCACGACGCGGGAACAGGCCGCCGGAGCGGAGGGGGGGCGGTCCGGAACAGGGAATTGCGGACGGGGAACCGGCCGACGCCGTGTCGGGAACGGGAGCCGCGGAAACCGACCGGGGAGCCGTATCTGCCATCGCATCCCTCCTCAAAGATCCCAACAGTATACCAACCCGGCCGGGATCGGCCGCCGGCAAGACCGGGAACTCAGCCGGAAACGCGGCAGTTTTCTGGACGCTCCCGCCACGCATCGATAAGCTAGTTGCTGGGTGCGGAATTGCTTGTGGCCAGAGGCTTCCGCCCCCCTTCTTCCAGCCCCTCGGTTTCCTTCCGAAGTGAATACCATGCGCACCCTCCGTCCGGTCGTTTGGACCTTGCTCCTTGTCGCCCTAGTGGCGTTGATGGTCGGTCCGTTGCCGGCCAACGCCCAGACGACCAAGGGGCCGTCATCGAAATCGCAGGGGCCGAAGTCGGCGCCGCGATCAACTCCCTCGGCCGACGGAGCCCGGAAGGGAAGTGGCGATGCTGCGAGTAGTGGCGACGCTGCGAAGGGACTGCGCGCCGCGGCGCCGAAGGGGAAGGCGTCGAGCGACGCCGACGCCAATGCCAACGAGCAGGCCGCGGCCGGGGACGCGGCGGCTCTCGGGCCGCTGGAGCAACTCGAGGCCGATGCGCAGTCGTGTCGTACCGCCGCGGAAGCGGTGCAGGTCTACAAGATCTTCCTCGCCAATCCGAAGCTCCCTGCCGACCTCCGTAAGTCGGCGGAGAAGAAGCTGGCGCAGTGGAAGGTGATGGAGGATGAGAAGCAACTCCGCCTCGGGAAGAAATGGGTCACCGAGGAGGAGTATGAGAGCGTTTCCAAGAAGGCCGATCAGATGGTCCGCCACAGCCACCAGCTCTTCAAGCTCGGCAACCGAGATCTTGCCAAGAAGGAGCTGATCGCCGCCAGCCGGCTCAACCCCGAGAGCGGTCGGGCCGACTTCGTGATGGGCTTCATCTACTCGCTCGTCGCCGACAACGATCTCAAGGCGGTGGCCCACTTCTCGGAGGTGGTGAAGCGCGAGCCGAACAACGCCTACGCCTACAACAACCTCGCCGTCAGCGAGGTCTTCCTGAAGCGCTATGCCGCGGCCGCGAAGCACTTCCGTCGCGCCCTCGAGCTCATGCCCGATCTCCAGGAAGTTGCCGACAACATCGCCGTGGCGATCGGCATGGACGGCATGGTGCGGCACCGGCAGATCCCCGACGAGCAGGCGGATGAGCTTAACGATCTTTACCGCAGGGCGCTCTACGAGCTCCACCTTCTCCCCCTCGACCAGAGCCGGGCTGCCGAGGCGGCGCAGAGTGGCCAGCAGGGCAACGGCCCCGGGGGCCCGGGTGGTCCCGGTGGTCCCGGTGGTCCCGGTGGTCCACGCGGCCCCGGCTCCATGGGGGGGCCTGGATCGCTCGGCGGGCCAGGTTCGCCGGCGGGCCCTGGCGGCCCCGGTGGGGCTGGCGGCCCGGGTGGCCAGCAGAACAGCCGCCCGATGTTTGCCTACCACTTCTTCAGGCCGTCGGGCCGGTCGATCGGAGGCGCCCAGGGGGAGCAGGGAATCCAGTCGATGTTTGACGAGCCGGCGCAGGTTGTCGTCAGCATTGCCAACGGCACCGGCTTTGTCATCGCCCCAGGGTATGTACTCACCAACCACCATGTCATCGAGGGGGCCACCGACATCACGATCCTCGATCCGAAGAATCGAGACAAGCAACTCCTCGCCACGCTCGTGGCCGAGTCGGAGAATCCCGATCTCGCGCTGCTCCGGGTCGAAGGGCTCGAGACCGAGCCGATGCCGCTGGCCGAGGCCATGCCGAAGCGCGGCACCGAGATCATGGTCCTCGGCTATCCCGGCGGCTCGGCGCTCGGCCTGGAATTGAAAAGCGCCCGCGGGGAGATCGCCTCCGCGGCCGATCCGAAGCTCGACGGGACATTCCTTTTCGACGCCATCGTCAATCCCGGCAACAGCGGCGGGCCGATCATCAACCAGTCGGGACGGGTCATCGGTGTCGTTGTGGCGATCAGGCGGACGAGCATGATTGGCTCGGCCTACTCCGTCGGCATCCCGATGGAGCGAGTCTGGCCGTTCCTCGAGGAGCATCTCCCCGAGGTCGAGCTGGCAACCGATCAAGTTGGAGAGGAAAAGTGGGTCGACATCGACGAGCGCCTCGGCGCCTCGACCGTCTTCATCACCGCCAAGCTCAAGCGTGGTGGCAAGCCAAAGGAAGAGTCGAAGCCGGGAGATGACTTCGCCCAGGGTGGGAATCAGGGTGGGAATGGTGGCAACGGTCCCCCGGCCGGAGCCCCCCCCGGCTACGGCCCGCCAGGGTCTTCGCCGCCGGGCGGCTTCCCGGGTCCAAGTGGTCCGCCGAATGGGGGCTACGGTGGTCCCGGCGCACCTGGCGCACCTCCGGGCTTCGGCACCCCTCCGGGCTACGGCCCGCCGCCGGGCTTCGGCCCGCCGCCGGGCTTCGGCCCGCCGCCGGGTGGAACTGTCGGCGCCCCCGGCACGCCTCCGGGCTATGGTCCGCCGGGTGGAACTCCCGGCGCGCCGGGCGCTCCCGGCACGCCGCCTGGCTACGGTCCACCGGGTGGAACTCCTGGCGCGCCGGGCGCTCCCGGCACGCCGCCTGGCTACGGTCCACCGGGTGGAACTCCTGGCGCTCCCGGCGCC